>DATIPJ010000731.1:0-6127 GCA_035472155.1 Kofleriaceae bacterium | reverse complement strand
TGCGCCACGGCTTCCGCCAGCTGGTGCACGGGCTCGATGCGCTGCACGCCGTCGGCAAGATCCACCGCGACGTCAAGCCGTCGAACGCGCTGGTCACCAGCGAGGGCCGCGTGGTCGTGCTCGACCTCGGGCTGGTGTTCGATCAGGAGGCGGACGCCGACTCGACGGGCGGCTATGCGCTCGGCACCATCGCGTACATGGCGCCGGAGCAGGCGCTCGGCCGGCGCGTCGGCCCCGAGGCCGACTGGTACGCGGTCGGCGTGCTGCTCTACCAGGCGCTCACCGGACAGCTGCCGTTCACCGGCTCCACCATCGAGGTCGCGGCGCACAAGCAGCGCGGGCAGCCGCCGGGGCCGCGCGCGCTGGTCGCAGCGACGCCGCCTGCGCTCGACGAGCTGTGCCTCGGGCTCTTGCGGCCCGACCCCGCCGCGCGGCCGGCGGCGCAGGACATCCTGCGCGTGCTCGGCGACGCCGAGGCGGCCGCGCCGGTGCCGCGCTCCGCCAAGGCGGCGTTCGTCGGGCGGCGCCACGAGCTCGAGGTGCTCGCGCGCGCGCTGCGCGACACCCGGCAGGACCGCCCGGTCGCGGTGTTCGTGTCGGGCGAGTCGGGCATCGGCAAGAGCGCACTCGTGCAGCGCTTCGCCGACGATTGCCGCGACAGCGGCACGGTCGTCCTCGTCGGGCGGTGCTACGAGCGCGAGTCGGTGCCGTTCAAGGCGGTCGATGGCATCGTCGATGCGCTGAGTCGGTACCTGGCGCGGCTGCCGGCGATCGAGGTCGCCGCGGTGCTGCCGCGCGAGGCGTCGCTCCTGGCGCGCGCGTTCCCGGTGCTCGCGCGGGTCGAGCTGATCGCGCAGGCGCCGCAGGGCTTCGAGCTGCGCGATCCGCAGGAGCTGCGCGTGCGCGTGTTCGGCGCGCTCCGCGAGCTGTTCGCGCGGCTCGCCGACCGCCGGCCGATCCTGCTCGTCGTCGACGACGTCCACTGGGCCGACGCCGACTCGTTCGCGCTGCTCGCCGAGCTGTTCCGCCCGCCGGATGCGCCCGCGCTGCTGCTGGTCGCCACCGTGCGCGGCAGCTCCGTCGCGAGCGAGCGCGCGCACATCGAGGCCGCGCGCACCGCGCTCGGAACGCTGGTGCACGAGCTCCACCTCTCGCGGATGAACGCCGATGAGGCGCGCGCGCTCGCCGCGCTGCTGATCGCGCGCCACCCGGCCAGCGCCGACCTCGATCCGGCGGCCGTCGCCGAGGAGGCCAGCGGCCACCCGCTGTTCATCGACGAGCTGATCCGCGGCAGCCACGCCGATGCGTCCGCGCTGCGCCTCGACGACGCGCTGTGGAACCGCATCGCGCAGCTCGAGCCCGCCGCGCGCGTGATCCTGCAGCTGATCGCGCTGTCGGGCGGCCCGCTCGCGCGCCAGACCGCCACGCTCGCCGCCCACATCGATGGCGACACCTTCGAGGGCCACCTGAGCCAGCTGCGCGCGGCCAACGTCATCCGCACGAGCGGCTCGTCCGCGAGCGACGCGCTCGAGCCCTATCACGACCGCGTGCGCGCCGCCGTGCTCGCCCACACCGACGCCGACCAGGCGCGCTCGCTCCACCACCGGCTCGCGCTCGCCCTCGAGGCCGGCCTGCACGCCGACGCCGAGGCGCTCGCGATCCACTGGCGCGAGACCGGCGAGCACGAGCGCGCCGCCGGGTACGCCGCCGAGGCCGCCGCCCGCGCCTCGCGCGCCCTCGCCTTCGACCGCGCGGTGCAGCTCCTGCGCCTCGCGCTCCAGCTCCGCGCCGGTGCGGCGGGCGCCGATCGCTCCGTCGAGCACCGCCTGCGCATCGAGCTCGGCCACGCCCTGGTCAACGCCGGCCGCGGCGCCGAGGCCGGCCACGTCTTCCTCGCCGCCGCCGACGCCGCGCCCAGCGCCGACGCCTTCGACCTGCGCCGGCTCGCCAGCGAGCAGCTCATGCGCAGCGGCCACATCGACGAGGGCATCGGCACCCTGCGCACCGCCCTGCGCCCGCTCGGCGTCGAGGTCGCCAGCACCCCGGGCCAGACCTTGCGCTCGCTCCTCGTGCGGCGCGCGCGCGTCCGCTTGCGCGGCCTGCGTTACCGCGAGCGCGGCCCGCGCGACCTGCCCGCCACCGCCCTCACGCGCATCGACTTCTGCTGGTCGCTGTCGTCGTGCCTCAGCTTCGTCGATCCGCTCCTCGGCAGCGACCTCGCCGCGCTCCATCTGCTCCTCGCGCTGCGCGCCGGTGAGCCCTCGCGGCTGGCCCGCGCCGTCGCCTCCGAGGCCGTCTACGCCGCCAGCGTCGGCGCCGGCGCCCGCGCAGCGCGCCTCGAGGCCCGCGCGCGCGCCATCGCCGGCCGCATCGATCAGCCGGCCGTGCAGCCCTACGTCTCGGGCGTCCTCAGCCTCTCGAGCGGCATGGTCTCCGCGCTCCTCGGCCGCTTCGCCGAGGGCCGCGCCCACATGACCGAGGCCCAGCGCATCTTTCGCGAGTGCGCCACCGGTGTCGCCTGGGAGCTCGACGTCATGCAGGACTTCGAGATGGAAGTCCTGGCCTGGATGGGCCGCCTCGACGAGCTTCGCCGCCGCGTCCCCTCCGCGCTGCGCGAGGCCGAGAGCCTGGGCGACCTCTACTTCTCGACCTCGCTCCGCATCGGCCTGGCCAACAACCTCCTCTGTCTCCAGCGCGACGCCGCCCACCAGGCCCGCACCGAAACCACCGAGGCGCTCCGCAGCTGGGGCCGCGGCGGATTCCAGGTCCACCATTACTGGAACCTCTACGCCAACGCGCAAGTCGATCTCTATCTGTGCGACGGCCCGGCCGCCCACGCCCGCCTCGTCGAGAGCTGGCCACGCCTCAAGGCCTCCATGATGCTGCGCGTCCCGTATTTCCGCATCATCATGTCCGAGCTGCGCGCGCGCTGCGCCCTCGCCGCCGCGCGCCAGCTCACCCCTACCGCCGCCACGCGCGCCCGCGCCCTCATCGCCGAGGCCGCTCGCATCTCCGCCCGCCTGCGCCGCGAACGCGTCACCTGGGCCACTGCCCACGCCTCGCTCCTCGCCGCCGGCGTCGCCCACCTCCGCGCCGACCGCGCCGCCGCCACCGCGCACCTCGCCCGCGCGATCGACGACTTCACCGTCGCCGACATGGAGCTGTTCGCCACCGCCGCGCGCCATCGCCACGCGCAGCTGCGCAGCGACGCCGACGCCACCGCCACCGTCGACGACGCCACCGCCTGGCTCGCCCGCCACGACGTCGTCTCCCCCGCGCGCATGGTCGCCATGCTCACCCCCGCGTTCGCCACCGGATCGTACTGAGCGTCGCCACGTGTAGCGCCGGCGCACGGGAGACATCGGCCGAGTGCTTGCATCGGATCGAGGCATGCGCTGGGATCGTTCTCACGAAAGCTCGGATATCGAGGATCGCCGCGGACAGTCCGGCCCCTCTGGGTTCGGTGGCGGGCTCGGGGGCGGCGGGATCCCGCTCGGCGGAATCCTCGCGCTTGCCGGCCGGTTCGGCTGGAAAGGCATCTTGATCGCGCTCGTCGTGATCGGCGCGCTGACCTATGGCGGCGGGCTGTGCACCGGCGGCGGCGGCGGCGAGCCCACGCGCAGCGTCGCTGTGTCGCCATCGCCCGGTGGCCCGGCCGACCAAGAGGACCTCTCGAAATTTGTGGGCTTTGTGCTCGACGACGTGCAGGGCACATGGGAGCGCCAGGTGCCCGGATACCAGCGCACGCATCTGGTGCTGTTCACCAGCTCGATCGGCTCGGCGTGCGGTAGCGCATCGGCGGCGGTCGGCCCGTTCTACTGCCCGATCGATCGCAAGGTGTACATCGACCTGTCGTTTTACGAGATGCTGCGCCGCCGGTTCGGCGCGCCGGGCGATTTCGCACAGGCGTACGTGATCGCGCACGAGGTCGGGCACCATGTGCAGAACCAGCGCGGGCTGCTCGGCGGCGGTGAGGTGAGCTCGATCGCCAAGGAGCTACAGGCCGACTGCCTGGCCGGCGCCTGGGCGAAGGACGCGCAGCGCCGCGAGCTGCTCGAGGTCGGCGACGTCGACGAGGCGCTCAACGCGGCGGCGCAGATCGGCGACGACACGATCCAGCGCAAGACGCAGGGTCGCGTGCAGCCCGAGACCTGGACCCACGGTTCGGCGGCACAGCGCTCGGGCTCGTTCAAGAAGGGGCTCGAGGGCGGCGTCGGCGCCTGCGGCCTGTAGCCGTCAGCGAACGCCCGGCCACGACGACGGAGACTCGGCGCGATGGAGCCGCTCGCTGGCGCGCCGCGTCTCGTCGTGGTCCGACCCGAGCTTGTCGCGCAGCGCATCCGCGCCATGGCGGAGCAGCGGCAGCGCCTCGGCGGTGCGACGCTGGCGAGCGAGCGCTTCGCCGAGGAGGCTCTCGGCGCGCGCGACGTACGGATGGTCGGCGGGTAGCGCGTCGTGCCAGATCGCCAGCGCGTCGCGAAACCGCCGCTCCGCGACCGCGGCGGATTCGAAGCCGGCGATGATGCCGAGGGTGACGAGGGTGGCGGCGATCGCCGGGTGGCCCGGGCGCAGCCGCCGGCGCTGCATCGCGAGGGCGCTCTCGGCGATGGCGCTCGCGTCGGCGAGGCGGTCCTCTGCGACGAGCGATTCGGCCAGGCCGCGCATCGCGTCGGCGACATCGGGGTGATCGTCGCCGAGCGTCGTCTGGATGCCCGCGATCGCGGCGCGATACGACGCCTCCGCGGCGCGCGCATCGCCCTTGGCGCGCTGGATGTCGCCGAGCGAGGCCATGCTGGTCGCGATCGAGGGGTGGACATCGCCGTAGAGGCCCTGGCGCCGGGCCAGCGCCGCGCGCTCCTTGTCCTCGGCCTCGTCGAGCTTGCCGCGCTCGAACAGCACGTGCGCCAGGTGGTGGAGCGCGTTGTCGACCGCCGGGCTGTCGTCGCCGTGCAGCGCCGAGCGCTGCAGAAAGCTCTGCCGCCCGAGGACCTCCGCGTCGGCGTAGCGGCCGAGCTCGCACCACGCGCGGAAGCGGATGATCATCAGATCGGCGACCGCGACGTGATCGGGGCCGAGAGCGCGCTTCGCGCACGAGATCGCCATGTTGGTGTAGCGCTCGGCATCGACGTAGTAGCCCTCGCGAAACCGCAGGTTGCCGAGCTCGCTGAGCAGCGTCTCGTCGCCGGCGCGGCACGGCTGCCCGTCGCGCACCGGCGGATGGATCGCGAGCGCCTCGTTGAACAGCGCGTCGGACTCGGCGTAGCGTCCGACGACGGAGTACACCGCGGCGAGGCCGACGATGCTCGGCAGGAGGCGCGGGTCGCCCGGGCGGAAGTGCTTGCGCCGGATGTCGAGCGCGAGGCGAGAGTCCTCCTCGGCCTGGCCGACCGGGATCTTGTATCCGACGTTGGCGGCCAGCGCTTCGAGGACGTCGGCGACCGCGAGGTCATCGGGCCCGAGCAGCCGCGTGCGGATCTCGAGCGCACGCCGGAGCGCGGTCTCGCCGAGCTGCGCGCGGCCGCGCTCCGGTGCGATCGAGCCCAGCTGGTAGAGGCTCTCGGCGAGATCGAGCTCGGCGCCCGGGATGCGCTCGCGCGCGCCGACCGCCTCGTCGAGCAGCTTCTCGGCCTGCTGGTTGTCGCCGAGCTTTCGGTAGACCACCCCGAGCGTGTGCTTGAGCGCCGCGCGGATCTCGGGCGGCTGCTGCGACTCGTTGAGTCGATCGGCGCCGCGCTCGAGCAGCTCGCGCGCGGTGATCTGATTGACCGAGGCGCCCGACTCGGGCGAGTTGAACAGATCGACGACGAACTGCAGGGTCTCCTCGGCGCTCTTCTGCTGGGTCTCGGCGCGCTTCTGCTCGGCGACCGCGCGCCGCCACTGCCAGGTGGTCGCGACGGCGCCGCCGATCACCGAGAGGAAGATGACCGCGGCGGCGGCGACCGCGCCCGCGTTGCGCCGCACGAACGACGCCGCGCGGTACCCGAGCGTGTCGCGGCGCGCCAGCACCGGGCGGTGCTCGAGGCAGCGCCGGATGTCGTCGGCGAGCTCCTGCGCCGACGCGTAGCGGCGCTCGGGCTCCTTGCGCATCGCCATCAGCACGATGTTGTCGAGGTCGCGCGGCAGCCGC
>DATIPJ010000730.1:0-6667 GCA_035472155.1 Kofleriaceae bacterium | reverse complement strand
GCGCCCGGGCGCACACCTGGCACCATCCGCACGGTAGGCCGAAGACGGCTCGGTGTCAGAGCGTCGTGCTGGCGGGCGTCTTGTCGGCCGGCGTCGTCGACTTCTGCCCGTCGGCGTTCCGCGGCACGAACGTGCAGGTGTTGTCGCGGATGATCCAGAGCGAGTCGTTCAGGCAGAGGTCGCGGTCGTGGATCTCGCAGTCCACGTTATCCTCGTCGACCAGCCTGGCATCGTAGGTATCGCAGTTGACGCCGAGCGTGATTTGCTCGTCGGGGAACAGGACGTCGTTGCCGAGCCGATTGGGTCCCCAGTCGCTGTTGTTGACCTGGGTGAGGTAAAGCTGCTCGATCACGAAGTTGGAGTCGTTCCGGACGCGCAGGGTGGCATCCGGACCCGAGTCCGTGGTGCAGCCGGCGATGGCGACAAATCCGAGAGCCGCGATGGCAAGGGCGATGGGGCGAAGTGTCTGCATGACGCAGGTCTCAGCAATGCTTGTGCCGCACTCGGGCACGTAGAACTGCGCGCTTGCAATAGGGGGGTGGACAGGAAGCGTCCACTGGCGGGTCCACCCCAGGGGCAAACTGCCACGGTAAAACGGCACACAAGTGCGCCGCCGCACTGTGAGCGGAACACCGATTTGCGCAGGGATCGCCCACGGTTCGAGCGCCCACGTCACCCTCGCCTGTGAGTGTGATCATCACACGGTGGGCGCCTGGCGCCGGGTAGGAAGTCGCCGGACTGATGCCGCTGCTACCCGGGGTGGGCTCGGGGCACCGCCGACCGCGCGCTTGAAGCCACGCGCGCGGTCGGTTACGAGACCGGATGCGCGACTCGCTCGAAGACGTCCTGGCGGGGTTCGATGACGCTGCACCGCTCGCGCGGGCGTCCACGATCCCCGCGGCCTGGTACACGGATCGGCGCATCGAGGCGCTGGAGCGCACCAGCGTGTGGAGCCGGAGCTGGCAGCAGGTCGCGCGCGCGGCCCAGCTCACCGAGCCCGGCGCGTTCGTCACCTCCGAGGTCGCCGGCGAGCCGGTGCTCGTGGTGCGCGGGGCCGACGGCGAGCTGCGCGGCTTCTTCAATGTCTGCCGCCACCACGCAGCCGCCGTGATGACCGCGCCGTGCGGCAAGGTCGACCGGCTGCGCTGCCCCTACCACGGCTGGACCTACGACCTCGCGGGCCGGCTGCGCGGCGTGCCCGAGTTCGACGGCGTGGCGGACTTCGATCGCAGCGCGACCGGCCTGGTCCCACTCGCGGTCGCGACCTGGGAGGGCCTGGTGTTCGTGCACCTCGATCCCGATCCGGTGCCGCTCGAGCACTGGCTCGGCGAGCTGATCGGGCAGGTCGCGCCGCTCGGCCTGGGCGCGATGGCGTTCTGCGAGCGCCGCGAGTACACGCTCGCGTGCAACTGGAAGGTGTTCGTCGACAACTACCTCGACGGCGGCTACCACGTGCCGCACCTGCACCAGTCGCTGAGCTCGGTGCTGCGCTACACCGACTACACGATCGAGAGCTTCGAGCGGTTCTGCCTGCAGTCGAGCCCGATCGAGAGCGAGGGCGCCGACGAGGCGACCGCCCAGGTCCGCAAGGGCCGCGCACTCTACTACTGGATCTATCCCAACCTGATGCTGAACTGGTATCCGGGCCACCTCGATACCAACCTCGTGATCCCGCTCGCGGTCGATCGCACCAAGGTGGTGTTCGAGTTCTTCTTCGGTGACGTGGGTCCGGCGCACGCCGAGGCCAACGCGCGGAGCATCGCGGTGTCCGAGCGGATCCAGGACGAGGACGTGGCGATCTGCGAGAGCGTGCAGCGCGGGCTCGGCTCGCGCGCCTATCGCGCCGGCCGGCTATCGGTGCGGCGCGAGGCCGGCGAGAACCTGTTCCACAAGCTCCTGGCGCGCGATCTGCGCGCGGGGCTCACGCGCTGATCACCTGCTCCAGTCGGTCGCGGTGATCGCGTAGCGCTTGAGCTTGGTGACGAACGTCCGCAGCGGCATCTCGATCAGCTCGGCCGCGCGATGCTGGCGGCCGTCGGACGCGCGCAGCGCCGCGATCATACGCGCGCGCTCGAGCTCGCGGACCTCGTCGGCGATCGGCCGGAACCGCTGCGGCGCATCGGACGGCGCGGCCATCGGCGACGACGGCTCGGCGGACGGCGCGTTCGGCGCAGGGGCGGGGCCGGCGTCGCGCGCCTGGCGGGCGGCCACGGCGAGCACCTGCGGCAGGTGCCAGATCTCGAGCTCGGTCGCGCCATCGGGCGCGGCGGCCGCGGCGTACTCCACGACGTGACGCAGCTCGCGCACGTTGCCCGGCCAGTCGTGGCGGAACAGCGCGAGCGCCGCACCGATCGAGAGCTGGAGCGGCGCGCGGCCCAGGCGGGTGCAGGTGTCGCGCAAGAGCGCCTGGGCGAGCACGCTCAGGTCGCGCGGCCGGTCGCGCAGCGGCAGGAGCTCGAGCCGCGCGGCGCCGAGCCGGAAGAACAGGTCTGCGCGGAACCGGCCGGCGAGCACCTCGCGCTCGAGGTCGCGGTTGGTCGCCGCGACCAATCGCAGATCGATCGTCCGCGGCGCGACCTCCCCCAGGCGCAACAGCTCGCCGCTCTCGAGCACGCGCAGGAGCTTGGCCTGGATGGTGGGCGACAGCTCGCCGATCTCATCGAGGAACAGCGTGCCGCCGGACGCGACCTCGAGGTGCCCGGGCTTGGCGGCGAGCGCGCCCGAGAACGCGCCGCGCGCGTGGCCGAACAGCTCGCTCTCGGCGAGCGTCTCGGGGATCGCGGCGCAGTTGACGGACACGAATGGCTGGCCCGCGCGCGCCGAGAATGCGTGGATCGCCGCCGCCGCCAGCTCCTTGCCGCTGCCGGTCTCGCCCTGGATCAGGATCGGGATCGTCGAGCGCGCGAGCCGGCGCGCCAGCTCGTAGAGCCGGGTCATCGCCGGGTCGGCGACCAGGATGCGGTGGCTGCCGGCCTCGACCGTCTCGCTGGCGGCGGCGGCCCGGACCACCGCGCCCGCGCCCGCGCGATCGGAGGCCGTGCGCGCGGCGGCGAGCAGCGTGTCGGCATCGATGCCGTCGAACGGCGCGGTCGACATCCCGACGGCGAGCCCACCGAACGGCAGCGCGGCGAGCGCGGCGGCCATCTCGATGGCCTCGCCGCTGTCGAGCTCGGGCAGCACGACCGCCACGTGATGAGCGCCGATGCTCGCCGCGGTGTCGATCACGCGCAGCTTGTCGATCACCGCCGCCAGGAGCCCCGCGGGGTCGGCGCGATCGACCGAGCGGACCACGGCGATCGCCAGCTCGCGCTCGTACTGCGCCGCGCGCGACAGCTCCTCGGTCAGGCGCCGGACCAGCACGGCCGGCTCGAGCATCGTCCCGGCGCGCGACTGGCGCACCGGCCGGCGCACGACCAGGAGAGTCGCACCGACCGAGATCACATCGCCCGAGCCGACCATGCGCGGCTCGGCGATCCGCTCGCCGTTGACCAGCGTGCCGTGACGGCTTCCCAGGTCGACCAGCCGCAGCCCCTCGGGCAGGACCAGCAGCTGCGCGTGGGCACGCGACACCAGCGGATCGTCGATCACCAGCCCCGAGTCGGGTCCGCGGCCGATGATCAGGTCGCCCGAGTCCGGGAACCGCACGGTGAACGAGCGATCGCCGGCGATGCACAGCAGGTACTCGCCGGCGCGCTCGTCGTGCCGGCCCGATGAGCCCGGCGTGTCGGTCGTACCGGCGACCGTTTCCATCTAACGCGTATACAGGGCGCCGACGCGCCCGGGCAAGCGATCTTTAGTCATCCCCGCCCGCCGCGTCGTCGGCCTCGCCGTCGCCCTCGCCGGTCGCGATGAACGCGGCCGAGCACTCGTGCGCCATGTCGATCACGCCCGGATCGAGCACCGCGTTCTTGACCGCGTCGCACAGGCCGAGCCAGAAGCTGGCGTTGAGCACGTACCAGAATCGATCGAACGCCGCCGTATCGGCGCTCGGCTCGCGCTGCGCGATCTGCTGCGCGAACGCCGCGAGCTGGTTCGTCATCTCGGTGTTGTGCTCCCGCGTGCCTGCGAACCCGAACACGCCGATCGCCGAGCCATCGGGGCGGGTCAGGATCGGCAGGCACAGGATCCACTCGTAGTCGCGCGTGCCGCGCATCGTCGGCACGCGGATCACATCGAACTCGCCCGCGATCGAGCGGTGCCATGCCGCCGGGCGCGCGAACCGCAACGCGTGGCCGGCGATGCCGCGGCCGGCGTCGAACTGGGTCGCCCACGCGTCCGGCGGGAAGAACCCGAAGCACGGCCGCAGGAGCTGCTCGGTCGCGCTCCACAGGTTGCCGACCGCGACCGCGTGCTCGCCGAACGACTCGACGTCGGCGTGGATGTCGAGCGAGCTCTTGAGCGCAGCGTCGAGGTAGGTCGCCAGCGTGGTGCGCAGGCTCTCGCCGCGCGACCGCGAGCCGCGGCACAGCTGGACGAGCCGGCTGGTCGCGACCGCAAACCGGCGCGGCACCGGCTCGCCTGCGTCGGCGAGCGGGAACATCAGGCCATAGCGCGCGTTCGCCATCGGCGACGGCCACGACACCGCGCACCGGCGCGTGTTCGCGAGCAGCTTGCTGGCGCGCGACTCCTCGCTGCCGAGCCGCTCCCACGGCAGGCGCCCGCCGTAGATCCGGCGCTCGACGATCGGCGTGATCGCCGGCACGCCGCCGACCGAGTCGAAGTAATCGCCCTCGGGCGCGTCGAGCACGAGCTCGAGCGTGAGCCGGTCGTAGTCGAACTGGACCTGGTGCGACCACACCTCGCAGCCGTCGGCGAGGTGCGGGTAGTCGTCGCGCTTGGCGACCAGCGACGGCTCGGCGCGGGTGAGCGCGAACGCGTTGGCGATCCGGTACGCCCAGCGCAGCCGCCGGTAGCGCTTGGGCAGCCAGCCGTCGGAGCGGAGCTCGACGCGGTTGCCGACCATGCGCGGCTCGACGGGCAGCCGCTGGCCATCGACCATCGCGGTCGGATCGGGCGCGGTGCAGAACACCTGCGGCATGCGCGCGAGCACGATCGGCTCGCTGAGATCGAGGTCATCGATCTCGATCTCGATGCGCGCCACGCCGTTCTCGGGATCGAGCGTGACCCGGCGCAGCACGTGGCTCGCCCACGAGCGGACCGGCTTGGACGGATCGTGCGGGCGCTCCACGTCGAGATCGAAGTACATGAACCGCCGCCGGTCCTCGCGCGCGCTGTACGCGCCCAGGCCCTCGCTCTCGTAGACCTCGACGCGCAGCCGGTTGCGGTGCAGGTCCACGATCGAGAACTGGTTGGCGACCGCGTCGGGGCGATCGTCGGCGGCCGAGCCCAGCGTGCCGGTCGAGACCAGCGCGAAGTCGTCGGTGATGAACCGGTGGAGCTGGGCGTGCGACTTGTGGACGTGGCCGTGAAAGCCGACCTTGATGCCCGAGGTCACGAGCGCCGTCAGGTTCTCGAACGTCAGCCGATCGGGCCGGTTGCGGTGGCTCTCGAGCCCGTGGTGCCACACGCCGATCCGCAGGAAGCTGCGGCTGTGGTCGAGCTGGTCGACGTGGTCGCGGGCCTCGGTGATCGCGTCCTCGTGGATCTGCGCGCCGTGCCAGTAGCGATCGTTGCGATAGCAGCTGTTGAAGCCGAGCACCGCGACGTGGAGCTCGGGGAACACGTGCGCCTGCCAGTCGCCGGTGCCGGTGCCGCGCGCATCGAGCAGCGAGAACGGCCGGTGGGGATGGACCAGCTGCCCCGCGTAGTAGTCGGACAGGAAGGACTGCGCGGCGACGAACCGCTCGTGGTAGCGCTCGGCGCGGATCTCGAATGCACTGGTGTGACCGAAGCCGCCGGTCTTGATCCGGTAGGGCTGGGTCGACGGCCGCCACAGCCCGTCGGCGAACCACTGCTCGGCGAGATCCGAGCGCGCGTTGGCGAGCGCGAGGGTGTCGAACACCTCGGCGTTCCAGTCGACGTCGTGGTTGCCGGGCACGATGACGACGCGCGTCTTGACCGCAGCGCGGTCGCCGATCACGAGGGGCTCGATCTCCGCCTCGAGGAATCGCTTGAGCTTGGCGTATTCGCTGGGCGCGGCGCGCTGCGTGAGGTCGCCGGAGACCACCACGAAGTCGAAGCGCTGGCCCGCCACCGCCGGGCGTGCGCGACCCCACAGCTGGTTCAACTCCCTGCCGTCGTGGGTGACGTGCAGGTCAGAAAGATGGAGAATTTTCACGCCAGTAGCGCCAGTCCGTCGACGTCGATCTCATCGACCATCCAGCGCAGTCAATCGTCGGAATTCGACGACCGCTGCTGCTTCAACGCCTCGACGGTCGCAATGACCTCCTGCAGCTTGCGGACGCTACTGTGGTCAACGCGGAGGCGATGCTGGTACAAGGCCACCGAATCCTGTGGCTTCTTCGGCGCGCTCACAAAGTAAGTCTGCTCCTACTGTCGGCCCCGAGCAAGAGCACGCGCGATCCACCGCTCCGAAAAAATGCCAGGGCGACGTGAGTTGTCACCATTGCTGGATTGGCAGGTAGCGCCGAAACCGGGAGTCCGACATCGGCAATCGATTGCCGAAGCAGTGGATTCTGCGGGGATAACGCAGTCCGCCGACGATCGCCGAGGGGCGCGGACGGAGGTACGGACCACCCGGTCGGCG
>DATIPJ010000729.1:0-4004 GCA_035472155.1 Kofleriaceae bacterium | reverse complement strand
GTCGCCGCGCACGCGGAGGTCTTCGAGGCGAATGTGGCCGCGCTCATGGAGCTCATCTCCGTTGAGCCGGTACCGTCGATCGTCAACCCGGTACTAGCATCGGCGGACCCAGGACCGGCCGACGGCGCCGACCCCGGTCGCGGTCGACAAGCAGCTCGACTCGCTGTGGAGCGCGCCGATCAAGACGCTCAAGGGCGAGCCGACCACGCTCGCCGCCTACAAGGGCAAGGCGCTCCTGCTCGTCAACGTGGCCTCGAAGTGCGGCCTCACGCCGCAGTACTCGACGCTCGAGGCGCTGCAGAAGAAGTACGAGGCCAAGGGCTTCACCGTGATCGGCTTCCCGTGCAACCAGTTCGGTGGCCAGGAGCCCGGCACCGCCGAGGAGATCTCGACGTTCTGCGCGACGAACTACGGCATCACGTTCCCGATCATGGAGAAGATCGAGGTCAACGGCCCCAACCGCCACGAGGTCTACAAGGACCTGACGCCGATCGCCGATATCGATGGCAAGGAGGGCGACATCCGCTGGAACTTCGAGAAGTTCGTCGTCTCGGCGGACGGCAAGCACGTCACCCGCTTCTCGCCCAAGATGCGCCCCGAGGACCCGACGGTGATCGCCGCCGTCGAGGCCGCCCTGCCGCGTTGAGGCACCATGACCACCGACACGCTCTGGACCGCGCCGATCCACACCCTCAAGGGCGCACCGACCAACCTCGGCGCCCACAAGGGCAAAGCCCTCCTGCTCGTCAACGTCGCTTCCGAGTGCGGCCTCACGCCGCAGTACACCGCGCTCGAGGCGTTGCACGAGCGGCTCGCGCCGCGCGGTTTCTCGGTGATCGGCTTCCCGTGCAACCAGTTCGGCGGGCAGGAGCCAGGCACCGCCGACGAGATCGCCGAGTTCTGCTCGGCGACCTACGGCGTCACCTTCCCGATGACCGAGAAGATCGACGTCAACGGCCCGCGCCGCCACCCGATCTTCACCGAGCTCACGGGCGTCGCCGACGGCTCCGGCCACACCGGCGACATCCGCTGGAACTTCGAAAAGTTCGTGGTCTCCGCCGACGGCACCAAGGTCACGCGGTTCGGGCCGCGAACCGCGCCCGACGACCCGGCGGTCCTCGCCGCGATCGAAGCCGGCCTGCCCCGCTGACCGAGCGCGACCGCGGCCACACGCGCGATCGCAATCGCGCCCGATCTCGTCGCATCGATCCGCCGACCTGTCGCAAGATGGCGTCGCCACGCGCCGATCGATCCCGAGGAGAGACCCATGCACCTTCGTTCGAAGTCGCTGATTGCATCCTGTCTGGTCGCTGCGATCGCTGCATGCAGTGGCGGGCGGCAGCCGGGCTTCGGCGGAGCCACCGCACCGACCGGGCCCACGCCACCGTCCGCCGCTCCAGCGCCGTCCGCGTCGACGGAAGCGCCCGCGACGCCCGCCGGCGCACCACCCGCCGCGAGCAAGGCGCCGCAGCCGACGACGCCCGGCCCCAACGCCACCCCCGACGGCGTGGTGTTCAACTACCGGCCCGACAGCAAGCCCAAGCAGATCTTCCTCGCCGGCAGCTTCAACGACTGGAACCCGTCGAACGACAAGTTCCTGATGAAGGATGACGACGGCGACGGGACCTACAGCATCACCGTCAAGCTCGTGCCCGGCAGCTACCAGTACAAGTTCGTGATCGACGGGCAATGGACCAAGGACCCGTACTCGCCGAGCGACGCGCCCGACGGCTTCGGCGGACGCAACGGCAAGCTCGACGTCAAGTAGCCAGCTGCCGCGAGGAGCGCGCTAGCAGCCGCACAGTCGGTAGCGCTCGGTCTCGCAACCTCCCGAGGGCGTGCAGCACACCTCGGTGAGGATCTGGACCGTGTCGTTGGCGCCGAGCTCGCAGCGGCCGACCTTGCACGGCCCGGGCGTGGTCGTGCAGGTCTCGGTCTCGTTCGTCGTCGCGGGAGACGACGCTGCGCGGGGGGCCGCGAGCTCCTCCGACACCGCCTGCGTCTCCACCTGGGTCTGCGGGGAGTCGAGCGGTCCGCTCACGCATGCGGCGATCGCCAGCAAGCCACCACAACACAGCCATCGAAGCCTCTCCATGGGAACCTCCTACCCGCTCCGTGCGGGGCACGAAATCTAACACCGGCGCGCGAACACGAGGCCCGAGGGCTGCGTCGCGTCGGCCGATGTGGGACGGTCGATGGGTCACGAGCCCGCGCCATGACCCGCACCGTGCTCCTCGGCAACTCCGGCTCCGGCAAGTCGACGCTCGGCGCGAGACTGGCACGCGCGAGCGTACTTCCGCACCTCGATCTCGATACGCTCGCGTGGCTACCGACGCAGCCGCCGCAGCGCCGGCCGCTCGCCGAGAGCGCCCGAGACATCGCGGCGTTCGTCGACGCCCACGAGCACTGGGTGATCGAAGGCTGCTATGCGGACCTGCTCGAGCTCGCGCTGCCGCGCTGCACGCAGCTGGTGTTCCTGAATCCGGGCATCGAGGCGTGCATTGCGAACGCGCGCTCCCGGCCCTGGGAGCCGCACAAGTACGCGAGCAAGGAAGCGCAGGACAGCAACCTCGAGATGCTGATCGGCTGGATCCGCGACTACGAGACGCGCCGCGACGAGTTTTCGCTGGCCGCGCATCGCGCGCTGTTCGATCGCTTCGCCGGCGACAAGCGCGAGCTCACGTCGCGCGCCGCGATCGCGGCGTTCGGCGGGTGATAGCGCGGAGGGTCGCACGCCGCCGCCCGACGACGACCGACGACGGCCCGACGACGACCGACGACGACCCGACGACCCGACGACCGCCGACGACCCGCCGACGACCCGCCGACGACCGACGACGACCCCACGCGCCTCCGCTGGGTCTGCACGCGGCGGTCGCGTCCGCGTGTCATCGCGGGCGGCGGTCAGGGCGTCGCGACGACCTGCACGTCGGCGCATACGCCGTAGTGGTCGCTCGCGCAGATCGCCGCCTCGTCAAGCTCTTCGGCCGCACGGCCGGACGCCTCGGCGCTGTGACCCGGAGGGGCCTCGCGCTCGGTGAGGACGACGCGGCAATCGTGAACGGTGCCGCGGCCGTCCTTCTTGCGCGTGGTGACGAACAGGTAGTCGATCCGGCGGTCGAGGTCGAGCGAGCGCAAGGGGCGCGTGAAGCGGTTCTCGCTCGACCAGGTGATGCCCTGCGCGGGGCCATCGCCCGGGTCGGGCTCGCGGTGCAGCCGCAGCCAGGCGTCCTGGAAGTGCGTGCGGCGGCCGCCGAGGGTGGTCAGCCCGCGCAGAAAGCGGATCTCGTCGCTGTCGGCGGTGGCGTTGAAATCGCCGCACAGGATCTGCGGCGCGCTATCGCGCTCGCGGCCGCACGCGCGGATCGCCTCGTCGATCGCGAGGACCTGGTGCTCGCGGGCGAGGCCGTCGTCGAGGCGGTAGTGGAGGTGCGCCGTGTGGACCCAGATCGGCCCGCCCGCCGTCTCGACCGCCGCCGACAAGAGGATGCGCGCGTCGGCGGGGCGCGGCTCGGGCAACGGCAGCACGCGCGTGTCGCCGATCTTGCGCGCGAGGATCGCGAGGCCCTCCTGCCCGGCCGGCAGCGCGCCCTCGCCATCGTCCCAGGCGACCGCGACGGCGTAGTGGGCGGCCATGCCGAGCGCATCGGCGAGGACCTCGGCGGTCGTGCGCCCGGCGCGCCCGTCGAGCGGCCGCACCTCCTGCAGGCACACGACGTCCGGCGCGAGCGCCTGGAGCTGGCGCACCGCGAGCGCGAGCCGCGCGTCGAGCGGCGGCTGCGTGCCCCAGAGATTCAACGTCACGACGCGCAAGTTCCCGGACACGCCGGCACGCTACCACCGCCGCGCGCGGCCGAGCGACGGGCACACACGTCAGCGGCCGCGATAGATACAGCGCGAGGTCGGGGTCTCCGAGACGACCACCTCGCACAGCCCCGGCAGGCGCGGCGCGATGTGCTGCCACAGCCACTGCGCGAGCAACTCGCTGGTCGGATTGGCCAGGC
>DATIPJ010000728.1:0-3698 GCA_035472155.1 Kofleriaceae bacterium | reverse complement strand
GCCGCATCGCTGATCGCGGCCCGCCTCCACGCACAGCCGTCGGCGGGCGAGCCGCCCGAGAAAGCGAAGGCGCGCACGCTTCTCAAAGAAGGCGTTCGCCTTCTCGATGCCCGTCAGCTCGGCCCGGCCCTTCGCAAGTTCGAGGACGCGTATGCGGCATTCCCGAGCGCAAAGATCTTGATCAACGTCGGGACTGCGCAGAATGCCCTCGGGCGATGGGCTGACGCGGCCAATACATATCAGCGCTATCTCGATAGCGGCGCCGACGATGCGGCGCAGCTGCCGGCGGTGACCGCGGCGCTCGCAGAGCTCGATACAAGGCTGGGCCGGCTGGCGCTCAAGGTCCGCGGCGCGGGCCGCTCGACGAGCGAGCTGCGCATCGTGGGCCGGTCCGCGAGCGAGCCGCGTACTGCAAGCCGCGGCTGGATGCCGCTGCCCCCGAGTGGCGTGGTGCGCGTTGCGCCCGGGCGGTTCGAGGTGCAGGTTCGCGCCGGCGCCGGTGGGCGAGAGGTCAACGCGTCGGGAACGATCGCCGCGCGCGAGCAACGGGAGGTCATCGTCGAGCTCGCCGCGCAGGATCCTGTGCGCGACGCAGCGCCCGATCCCTCCGGGGGATCGGTTGACCGAACGGCGCCAGCGCCCGGAACACGGCCCGATGACCGGGCGGCGTCAGCGCCTGGGGTCGAGCCGGCCGACCGAACCACCGCTGCGCCCACGCCGACGGTGGCCGTGGATGCGATGAGTGTCGCTGGGAGCGAGAGGCGCGCGCCGGGCGAATCGTCCAGTCGTCGCAGTCGGTGGACGCCACTTCGGCAAGGCGCGGTGGTTGCTGGCGCCATCGGCGGCGCGGGCCTCATCGCGATGTCGGTGCTCGCGCTCGACGCGCGCAGCATGTGGAACCACGCGCAGCCGGAGAAGGATCTCGAGCTCGCCCGACGCGCCGCCACGCGCGCGAACCTGGCGACCGGCGCCGGTGTGCTCGGCGCCGCGGCCCTCGGCACCGGCATCATCCTCTGGTTCGTGGGCGCGCCGCGCGACCGCGAGCCGCCAGCCGTGACGGCGATCGTCGACGGCAATCACGTGGGCCTCGCCGTTCAGGGGGCATTCTGATGCACTTTCAAAGATCATCGACGGCCTCATTTCGAACGCGGCCGCTCGCGGGTGGGGCGATGGCGGCATTCGTCGTGTGGCTGGCGGTCGCTGGTGGAGCCGGGTGCACGCGGATCCTGGGGATCAGTCCGTGGTCCACCGACGCAGGGATGGGGGATGCAGCTCCGGGCGACGACGTGTCGGTCATCGAAGATGCCGCGGCGGCGGACGGCGCGACCGGCGACGATGCCAGCTGTGGCGCGCCCGGCGGTTGCAGCGCGTGCAGCCGCACGTGCAACACCGTCGGCGAGGCGTGCGTGGCCGAGGAGTGTGCGGCCGCGGCGTGCACGAGCGGCTTTGGCAACTGCAATGCGGCCGCGGCGGATGGCTGCGAGACCAACCTGATGACCAGCTCGGCGCACTGCGGCTCGTGCGATCGCAACTGCGGCGGGACGGCGTGCGTCGGCGGGGTGTGCGAGCCGACCGTGTTCGTGGACCAGGACCCGTACATCGCCAGCATCGCGCTGCGCAACGGGTACATCTACTGGACGAATGAAGACCCGCCGGAGATCCGGCGTGCTCCCGTCGGCGGCGGTGCGCCGGAGCTGGTGTGCCCGTCGACCAACACGCCGTGGGTTCTCATGACCGATTCGGCCGGCGTGTACTGGTTGGCGCTCAACGGCGGGCCGGCGGGCTCGGTGCTCAAGTGCACGTCGCCGCCGTGCGCGGCGCCGACCGTGCTCGCCACCAGCGCGCTCGGCTCGGACTCGCCGACCAACTCCACCAGCGACGCCTCGCGAATCTACTGGTCCGCGTCGCTCACGTCGCCCGGTCTACGCACGGTATCCAAGGCGGGCGGCAGCACCACGATCGTCGCCAACGAGGGTGACGGCGCGCGCGGCATGACGCTGATCCAGGGCGTCCTCTACGTCACGCTGTGCTGCGGCGTCAAGACCGGCCTCTACTCGGTGCCCGCCGCGGGTGGTACGGCGACCAAGCTCAACGAGGTCATGAGCGGCCGGCTGGCGACGTTCGACAACGCGCTCTACACGGCGGAGAGCAACATCCTCTATCGCGTGACGACGGCCGGCGCCATGACGCCGATCGATACCGCGTCGGCGACGATCGACGACTTCACCGGCATCGCGGTCGACGCCTCCGGGATCTATGCCTACAGCTCTTCGCTCGGCGGCATCGTGCGGGTCCCGCTCGCAGGCGGCGCGCCCGTGCTGCTCAGCCGCGCCAGCGGTGCGATCCAGATCGTGCTCGACGATTCCGCGGTGTACTGGAACGAGAATCCGGGCGGCTTCACCATGCGCGCGGTCAAGCGCGTCGCGAAGTAGCGGTCGTCGGCAGCTTTTGTGCGACATCGCGCGCCCGTCAGCGAGGGCCGATGGCGAGGCGGAGCTCGAAGGTGCAGCCCGCGCCGGGGACGGAGGCGGCGTCGATGGTGCCGCCCCAGGGGGTCATGACCGTGCGGATGAGATCGCCCAGGTTGGCGGTGCGGGGGCTGCCGGCGCCGTTGTCGGCGATGGTGAGGAGGGCCCAGTCGCCATCGGGGGTGACGCGCACGCTGACCGTGCTGCCGGGGAGGTCGCGCGCGGATTTGGCGGACACGGCGACGAGCTGGGCGACGAGGAGGGCGACGGTGCCGGGGGTGCCGCGCGCGGGCGGGGTGTTGCCGAGGTCGATGAGGAGCTCGATGCCGGCGGTGAGGTGGTGCCCGGCGAGGTGGAGGCCCAGCTCGACGGCGGCGGCCAGGTCGAACCAGGTGGGCGGATCGTCGTCGAGGGCGCGATGGAGCTCGTCGAGGCGGCGCGCGAGGGTGGTGGCCTCGAGGTACGCGGCGGCCAGGTCCTGGCGGAGGGCCTGGAGGGATCGCCAGGGATAGGGGGTTGGGCCGGTCGAGGTGGCGACGTGGCGCTCGAGGTGATCGACGACGAGGCCGAGGCGATCGCGCAGGGCGCGGACGGGCTCGCCCAGCTGGCGAGCGAGATCGACGGCGACCTCGCCCGCGACGCCCTGTGCCTCCGACGACGTGAGATCGATGGCGCTGGCGAAGGCGAGGTCGTAGGCGGCGGTGGGCTGATCGAACGCCTCGACCGGGACGGATTCGATGACGACCGACATGGGCTCAGGAGCGGCCGGGTCCGTCGGCGTGGCGACGTTCGATTCGCCGGCGGTGGATTCGCTGGCGTCGGGCGAGGGGGAGCTGGGGAGAGGTACTTCGCGCGGGGTCATAGGCTGCCGGTGAGCAGGAACCAGGTCTCGTTGATGCCGTCGTGCGCCAGGCCCCGTGCATAGCCGATCTCGAACGTGCCGGGAACGAAGTAACCGAAGAAGGCGTCCAGGCGCAGGGCGGCGCCGAGGGAGACGCGCAGGTCGCGCGAGGCGACGAACGTCGAGTCGTAGGCGACGCCCGCGTCGCCGAGGAGGGCGAGGTTGATGCGGCGCAGGTAGAGCGGGAGGGTGGCGAGGCCGTGCTCGAGCTGGAGGAGCTCCTGGCGGTACTCGGTGTTGAGGAGATGGTACTGGTTGCCGGCGATGACGCGTGGCGGATAGCCGCGCAGGTAGCCGGTGGCGGCGGCGCGGGTGCTGTTGACGATGGA
>DATIPJ010000727.1:0-2294 GCA_035472155.1 Kofleriaceae bacterium | reverse complement strand
CCGATCGACGGCTCGTCGAGCACGTACAGCACGCCCGACAGCTCGCTGCCGAGCTGCGACGCCAGCCGGATCCGCTGGGCCTCGCCGCCCGACAGCGTGCCGGCGGCGCGGTGCAGGGTCAGGTAGTCCAGCCCGACGTCGAGCAGGAAGGTCAGCCGGGCGCGGATCTCCTTGATGACCTCCTCGGCGATCTTCGCGCGCGACCCGGTGAGCTGCATGTTCGAGATGAACTCGAACGCCTGGCGCACCGTCATCCCGGTGACCTCGACGATCGGCCGCTCGGCGACGAACACCGCGCGCGACTCGGGGCGCAGCCGCGTGCCGGTGCACACCGCGCACGGGATCGCGCGGAAGAACTGCTCGTAGTGCGCCTTGGTTCGGTCGCTCGACGACTCGCGGTGGCGCCGCTCGAGCTGGGGCAGGATGCCCTCGAACCGCATCGCCCACTCGCCGGCGCCGTGCCGGCCCTCCCACGCGACCGTGACCCGCTTGTCGCCGGTGCCGTACAGCAGCACGTCGCGCTGCTTGTCGGACAGCTTGTTCCACGGCCGGTCGAGGTCGATCTTGAACGCCTTGGCCAGCGCCTTGACGATGTTGGTGGTCCAGCCCGAGTCCTTGGCGATCGCCTCGCCCCACACCGCGACCGCGCCATCGCGCAGCGAGCGGTTGTGATCCGGGATCACGAGATCGGGGTCGGCGGCGAGCCGGTCGCCCAGGCCGTTGCACTCGACGCACATCCCGAGCGGCGAGTTGAACGAGAAGCTCTGCGGCGACAGCTCGGGGAAGCCGATGCCGCACTTGGGGCACGCGTTGGCCTCCGAGTACATCCGCGGGACCTTCTCGTCGCCGACCTCGACCATCAGCTTGCCCTTGCCCTCGCGCAGCGCGGTCTCGACCGAGTCGGTCAGCCGCCCCTTGTCCTTGCTGTTGATCGTCAGGCGATCGATCACCAGCTCGATCGAGTGCTTCTTCTGCTTCTCGAGCGCGTCGACGTCCTCGAGCCGGACGATCATGCCGTCGATCCGCACGCGCACGAAGCCGCCCTTGCGCAGCTCGGTGAACAGCTCGCGGAACTCGCCCTTGCGGTTCTCGGCCTTGGGCGCGAGCAGCGTGACCGGCGTCTTGTCGCGCAGCGCGGCGAGCTCGTCGACGACCTCGCCCGCGGTGCGCGCTCCGACCGGACCGCCGCACTGGTAGCAGCGCTGCTCGCCGGCGCGCGCGTACAATACGCGCAGGTAATCGTAGATCTCGGTGATCGTGCCGACCGTCGAGCGCGGGTTCGACGATGCGCTCTTCTGCTGGATCGCGATCGTCGGCGACAGCCCGCGGATCCGCTCGTACTTGGGCTTCTCCATCTGGCCCAGGAACTGGCGCGCGTACGCCGACAGCGACTCCACGTAGCGGCGCTGGCCCTCGGCGTAGAGCGTATCGAAGGCGAGCGATGACTTGCCCGACCCCGAGGGGCCGGTGATCACGACCAGGCGATGCTTGGGCAGCTCGAGCCGATCGACGACCAGGTTGTGCTCGCGGGCGCCCTCCACGACGATCGCGTCGGGCTCGCGCTGCGGATCGTTACGTCCTGGTCCGAGCGCGCCACGTGACGACATAGGCTGCACACCGTACGGACCGCATGTTCAGCAGTCAAGGTGACTTGCGGGCTCGCGGTAGGGGGATCCGGGAGCGCCGGTCAAAGCTGACAACCTGGTGTCAGCGAACCTGCCTAGCTACGCGACCAGGGACAAGAAGATCTTGGAGCGCTCGAGCTGGCTCTTCGTGCGGTCGCACAGCGCATCGCGTTGCGACAGCGCCAGGCCGTTGCGCGCGAACAGCTCGCCGGCGTCGATCTCGCCATCCTCCTCGAACGTCCGGTTGGTGAACGTCGGCTGGCACAGCAGCGCCAGGTGGTCGGCCACTGCGACGATCTCGGTGATCGTGCGCAGCGTGGGCGCGAGGCGCTCGCGGATCTCGAGGCGATAGATCGCGTGGTGGTGCTCGATCGGCGCGGCCAGGCCCGCCGGGAACTTCCACTGCTTGGCGAGCCGCGCGCCGACCTGATCGTGCGGCATGAGCCCATGCTTCTTCTCGGCGACGTCCTGCGAGACGCCCTCGCCGCGCATCATCGCGCACGCGGCGGCGAGCCGGTCGGCGTCGAGCTTGGCGAGCGCGATCTTGCCCATGTCGTGGAGCAAGCCCGCGGTGAAGCAGCTGCCGGCGTCCGCGAAGCGGATCGTGGTGGCGAGCTCGCGCGCTGCCGTGGCGACGACGAGGCTGTGCAGCCACAGCGGCTTGGGATC
>DATIPJ010000726.1:0-3540 GCA_035472155.1 Kofleriaceae bacterium | reverse complement strand
CCGACCAGGTCAACCAGCTCAACACGATCATCGCGCAGAAGCCCGACGTGCTCGTCATCCTCCCGCACGACGAGACCGTGACCGCCGCAGCGCTCACCGCGATGAAGGCCGGCATCCAGGTCATCAACGTCGACCGCGAGTTCGCCGACCCGGGCGCACAGCGCGCGGTCATCAAGGGCGACAACTACGGCGTGGGCTTCCAGGCCGGCCAGTACTTCGCCAAGGAGCTCAAGTGCAAGGGCAACGTCGTCGAGATCCAGGGCATCGCCGGCATCTCGGTCACCAACCAGCGCACCAAGGGGTTCGCCGACGCGATCGCCCAGTGCAAGGGCGGCATCAAGGTCATCGCCCAGCAGCCGGCCGACTTCGCGCCCGACAAGGGCCTCTCGGTCATGCAGAACATCCTGCAGGCCCAGCCCAAGATCGACGCCGTGTACACCCACGATGACGACATGGCCCAGGGCGTCGTGCAGGCGATCAAGAATGCCAATCGCGACAAGGATATGTGGCTGACCGGCGTCGGCGGCTCCAAGGCCGCGATGGACCAGATCAAGCAGGGCGGCCTCTATCGCGCCACCTTCCTCTACAACCCGACGATGGCCGCCTCCGCCGTCGCCCTCGCCCGCCTGCTCGCCCAGGGCAAGGGCCTGTCGGACCTGACCGAGCCGGTCATCCCGAACCTGATCGTCATGCAGGCCCAGGGCGTGTTCAAGGACAACGTCGACAACTACATGTCGATCGGTTTCTGATTCGCGACTTGTCGCACGCCCGCGGCGCCCCGCGCGGGCCCAGGAGCGGCTACAGCCGCGGATCGATCGGCTCGGTCTCGAGCGCGAGCACGCCGAACGCGCACTCGTGTACGCGATACAGCGGCTCCTTCTCGACGAAGCGATACAGCGCCTCGAGGCCGAGCGCGTACTCGCGCAGCGCGAGCGAGCGCTTGGCGCCCACGCTGCGCGCGCGCAGGCGATCGAGGTGCTCGGGCGCGGTGTACTCGGGCCCGTAGATGATGCGCAGGTACTCGCGGCCGCGGCACTTCACCGCCGGCTGCACGAGCCCGCGCCGCCCGCGGACGAGCCACGACAGCGGCTTGACGACCATGCCCTCGCCGCCCGCGGCCGTCAGCTCGCGCCACCACGCAATGCCTGCGCGCTCGCTCTCGTCGTCGGCGAGGTCCACGACGTGGTACGGCGTCGCCGACAAGAGCTCGCCGTCCACCGCGCACAGCCGCGCGAGCGTGTCCATGTGCCAGAGGTGATCGCGGCCGGTGTGCACGGCGCCCTCGCTCGCCAGCAGATGAAACGGCGCGATCTCGAGATCGTCGATGCCGTGCACCGGCCAGCAGTAGCCGCGATACGCGGCGACGAACGCACCGGCAGCATCGGCGCGCAGACGATAGCGATCGGCGAGCGCGGGCGGCGCTCCCGTGCGCTGCACGTACGCATCGAGCGCGGCGACGGCCGCCCCGAGCGCATGCCGCGACGACGCACCGACCGCGGCGTACTGATTGCGCAACAGCTCCTGCGCCTTCGCCGACCACGGCATGAGCTCGGCGTCGAGGCACACCCACGTCGTCGCCAGCTCGTCCCACAACCCGGCACGGGCCATCGCCCCCGCGATCCGCTCGAGCACGGCGCGCTCGAGCGTCGCATCGGCGAAGAACGGCCGGCCCGTGCGCGTGTAGATGACGCCCGCCCCGTGGATGCCGAACCGCGACGCAGCCGCCGCCTCGTCGCGGCACACGACGATCACGGCGCGCGATCCCATGTGCTTGCGCTCGCAGACCACGCGCTCGACGCCCTCGCGCCGGAAGTATGCGAACGCCTCCGCCGGGTGCTCGAGATACTCGCCCTCCTTGCAGGTCTCGGGCGGCGACATCGTCGGCGGCAGATAGATCAGCCAGCGCGGATCGACCGCGAACCGGCTCATCACCTCGAGCGCGCCCGCCGCATTCTCCTCGCGCACGGTGACGCGCCCTTGCACGCGGGTCTCGATCACGCGCTTGCCCTGGACGTCGTCGATGTCGAGCAAGTCGCCCGCTGCGCGCCGCGCATGCACTTCGGGCTCGGTGCGCAACGGACGGGCCGGCGCGTAGTACATGCGCCGCGCAGGCACGGAGACGAGCTCCTTCTCGGGGTAGCGCAGCGCGGTCAGCTTGCCGCCGAACACGCAGCCCGTGTCGATGCAGATCGTGCGATTGAGCCACTCGGCCTCGGGTACCGGCGTGTGGCCGTACACCACCAGGGCCGTGCCGCGGTAGTCCGCGGCCCAGTCGTAGCGAACCGGAAGGCCGAATTCGTCGCGCTCGCCGGTCGTCTCGCCGTACAGCGCGAACTCGCGCACGCGCCCCGACGCGCGGCCCTGCAGCGCCTCCTTCATACCGGCGTGCGCGACCACGAGCTTGCCGCCGTCGAGCACGTAGTGGCTCACCAGCCCGTCGATGAACGCTGCGACCTGCGCCGACATCTCCGCGGGCTCGCGCGCCAGCTGTTCGAGCGTCTCGGCGAGCCCATGGCTGACGGTGACATCGCGGCCCTGCAGCTTGCGGAGCAGCTTGGTCTCGTGGTTGCCCGGCACGCACAGCGCATGCCCGGCGCGCACCATGGCCATCACGAGCCGCAGCACCGGCGCGACTCCCGGGCCGCGGTCGACCAGATCGCCGAGGAACACCGCCTTGCGTCCGGCGGGAGGCACCGCGCTGAGCGCCTCGAGATCGACCTCGTAGCCGAGCGTGCGCAGCAGGTCGACCAGCTCGTCGAAGCAGCCGTGCACGTCGCCGATGATGTCGAACGGACCGCGTTCGTCGCGTCGATCGGTCCACAGCCGCGTGCGCTCGATCGCCGCCTGCTCGATCGCCTCGGGTGAATCGAGCACCGCGACGTGGCGGAACCCCTCACGGCGCAGATCGCGCAGGCCCTGACGCAGCTGCGACGCGTGCCGGCGCACCACCTCGAAGCCGAACCTGCGATCTGGCCGCGCCCGGTTGCGCTCGTGGCATAACCCGGGCGGCAGATCGAGGACGATCGCCACCGCCATGCAGTCTCGCTCGCGCGCGATCGCGACCAGCTGTCGGCGCGCCTCCGGCTGCACGTTGGTGGCGTCGACCACCGTCAGCCGTTGCCGCGCGAGCCGCTTGTGCGCCAGGAAGTGCAGCACCTCGAACGCGTCGGCGGTCGCCTCGAGCGAGCCCTCGTCGTCGGACACCCAGCCGCGACACGCATCCGACGACAGCACCTCGGTCGGCGCGAAGTGCTTGCGCGCAAACGTCGACTTGCCGCTCCCCGAGGCGCCGATCAGCACGACGAGCGACGGCACTGGAACCTCGATCTTCATCGCGCAAACACTCCCATCTGCGTCGGCGGCCCGAGCGCCGCGTCCACCTCGCCGATCGGCGCGAACCGCACGCCGTAGCCGTGCCGCTCGGCGACGCCGCGCGCCCAGCCCTCGAACGCGGCGCGCGTCCACTCGAAGCGGTGATCGCGATGGCGCATCGTGCCCGCCGGCAGCCACGGAAACCGCGCGTTGTACTCGGCGTTGGGC
>DATIPJ010000725.1:0-6366 GCA_035472155.1 Kofleriaceae bacterium | reverse complement strand
GACGAGCGAAGTCGGCGTGGGAAGTAAGTTTACGGCGACGGTCGCAATCGGAAATGTAAAACATAGGCAGACGCCAAACGCCAACGTCGAAAAGGCGGCGGCGCCGATGTGCGCGGCGGTCATCCGGCCACCGAGGTCGCGCAGCACGCCGAGGTGATCGACCGCGAACACCTCGCGATCGTCGATCAGCGCGCGGCACTGGCGCGCACCGCGCGCGAGCCGGTGGTACGCGTCGGCCAGGCGGTGCGCCATCGGATCGTCGTCGGGGAGCGCGCGCCCGAACGCGTCCCCCTCCCGGGGGAACCCCGGGGCAGAGCCCCCGGGTGTGTGCAGCCGGGCCAGCGCGCGCCGCAGCGCCGCCGGGCTGACGGCGAGCCCGGCGAACCGAGCGCGCTCGCACACCGCACCGACGACGAGCGCCGCAGCGGCGGGGCGATCGGTGGGCGCCGCGTGGGCGTACGCGGCGAGCACGTCGTCGAACCGGGTCGCGCCGCGCAGCCGGACGAGCACATCGTCGTCGTAGGCCCGGAGCGCCGCGCGCAGCCCTTCACCGCCGGCGTCGGTCGCGCGGGTCACCGGGCGCGCGCCGGTGAGCAGCGTCGCGATATCGGCGACCACGCCCGGCGGCGGCAGCGCGGGCAGCTCGTTGGCACAGGCGCGCAGCGCATCGCCGACCAGCTCGTCGTCTGACGGC
Organism: Kofleriaceae bacterium; assembly: GCA_035472155.1. Taxonomy (GTDB): domain Bacteria; phylum Myxococcota_A; class Polyangia; order Haliangiales; family Haliangiaceae; genus JABFXX01. The sequence continues at coordinate 5,672 of DATIPJ010000725.1, read as the reverse complement.
TCCGGCCGGCCGCCCGCCCCGGCGTCGGGGGCGATCCGGCGCACGGCCAGGCCCAGCGCGAGCCAGCGCTCGACCTCGGCGGCGTCGCGCAGCTCGTCGGTCATGTCAGGCCGAGCAGCCGCGGCACCTTGTCCTCGAGGAGGTCGATCTCGTCGCGCGTCTCGCCCAGGTACGAGAGCAACCGCAGGTCGCTGCGCTCGATCGCGCCGCCGTGCACGATCCACGCGTGCGTGCGCAGCAGGCGGTACAGCTTGACCACCTTGCGGTCCGACACGAACACGCCGTCCTCGCGGACCAGCGTCTTCAGCACGCGGCGCAGCTCGCGGAGCAGCTCGTCGGAGCAGTACACGTCGCGGTCGCGCAGCTCCGTGCCGTCGGGGCCGGTCGTGCGGCGCGCCAGCACGTGCGTCATCCAGCGGTGCGCCTTGACGAAGTCCTCGAGGCTGGCGTGGCCCTCGACCCACGGCTTCTGGTTGAGCTCGCGCTGGGTGTACGCGTCGAGCCCGGTGTCGATCAGCTCGACGAAGTGCTCGTCCTGGACCGAGCGGCACGCCGCCTTGAGGCAGAACCGATCCTTGAGCGCCGCGAGCTCGACGTTCTCGGGTAGCTCGTTGGTCGCCGCGAACAGGATGCGCAGCTTGACCGGCACCGGCTGGCCGTCCTGGTAGAACTTGCGCTCGTTGATCACGGTGAGCAGCGCGTTCAGGATCGCCGAGCTCGCCTTGAAGATCTCGTCGAGGAACACCAGGCGCGCGGTCGGCAGCTTGCCGCGATCGCGCCGCAGGTAGCGCCCGGCGCGGAGCTCGGCGATGTCGATCGGGCCGAAGACCTCGGACGGCTCGGTGAAACGCGTGAGCAGATACTCGAAGTACTCGCTGTCGGAGATGCGCAGCGCGTCCTTGAACTTGATCACGAGGTCGCTCTTGGCGGTGCCCGGCGCACCGACCAGGAGCAGCGGCTCCTGGGCGACGGCGGCGACGCACATGAGGTCGATCAGCGGCTGCTTGGCGACGAAGAACCGGCCGAGCGCGGTGCGAAACCGGTTGATCCGGTCGCGCAGCGTCGAGGCCTCGCGCGCCAGCTCGTCGAATGACAGCGCGGTCGCGCGCTCGATCGCGTCGGCCTCGCGGGCTTGGGGCAGAGCGGTCTCAGCGGTCACGGAGTCCTCCCAGGTCGCGGTGCAGGCGGCGGCGGATCAGGTGCTCGTCGTCCTCGACGAACCGCCGGCCGATCTCGCCGAGCGCGAGGTCATCGGAGGTGACCCCGAGCACGAGCGATTCGACGAAGTGGAGCACCGAGAGGCAGTAGTGGCTGTTGGTCGCCAGGCTGTCGGTGATGTCGTGCAGGCCGTCGGCGAGCCGGCCGATGCCGGCGAGCGCGTTGCCCAGCGGGGCCTGCGCGTAGGCCAGCGCGAGCGCGCGGGTCAGCTCGAGGCGCGCGGTCGGCAGCATGTTCGAGCCGAGCATCGCGTGCGCCTGGTCGAAGATCGGCAGCGCGCGCGCCGCGTCGCCGAGGAACGCCAGCCCGGCCGCGAGCGCGAGCCGGGCGTGCAGTGCGTCGGGGCCGGCCGCGACCAGCGCGTGCTCGGCGTCGGCGAGCAGCTCGGCGATCTCGCGGCGCAGGCCGATCCGGCGCAGCGCGCGCAGGCTGTGCAGCAGCACGCGATCGAGATCGCTGCCCGCGGCTGCGCGGATCGCGGCGCCGAGCAACTCGAGCAGCTCGCCGACCAGCCGCGCGTGGCCGAAATGGCCGGCGACGACGAGCGCGCGGGCATACAGCACGGCGCGCCGCGCCTGCGGCAGGTGGCCGATCACCGGGAACGCGTGGTCGAGCAGCGGTACCGCGGTCGACGCGCCGAGATCGAGCAGCGCGTCGAGGATGCCGTCGATCAGGCGCTCGCGGTCGGCGTCACCGGCGCCCGCGGCGCGCTGGATCAGCGCCATGACCCGCTCGGCGCGCAGCCAGGGCTCGAGGCGGCGCAGCTCGGCGAACTCCGGCCCGCGCGCATCGCCGTGGCCCTGGATGTAGACGCCGAACGCGTCGGGCCGGAGCAGCGGCTCGAGGATGCGCGACGCCTCGCGCAGCCGGTCGACCTTGAAGCGCGCCAGGCGATCGAGCGCGGCGAGCTGCGCGCCGAGCTCGGCAGGCAGCGCGGTCTCGGGCGCGACGCCGACGATCGCGTGCTCGATGCGCGCGACGAAGGCAGCGAGGAGGTACGCATGCACCGGATCGCCGGCGACGGCGGCCAGCCCCGTGCGCGCGTGGACGGCGAGCTCGCGCGCGCGCGCGTGGCGTCCGACGCGCGCGAAGCCGTGCGCGAGCTGGAGCTGGACGTACGCGCCGGTGAGCTCCATCGGCGCCTCGTTGAACGAGCGGCGGCGCCGCGTGGTCGCGACGCGCGTGACGATGTCCTCGAGCGCGGCGTTGAGGTGCTCGCCGCTGGCGTTGCCGAGCACGCCGCTGCGGCCCGCAAACTGCAGGAACGCCGGCAGCTCGTGCTCGACGGGCAGACCGCCGGCGAGCCGCGCGAGGATGAAGTCGCGCGCGTGGGCGAGCGCGAGGTGATCGCCGCCGGCCAGCCGCGCCAGCCCCAGGCGCGACAGCCACAGCGACCGGGCGTCCAGCGCCGCGCTGTGCTCCTCGAGCCAGCGCTGCACGCGATGGGGCGCGCCGAGCACCGCGCGCAGCACCGGGGCCGGCAGGGGCGTGCCGCGGACATCCTCGGCGCCGCGCGCCGCGACCGCGGCGATCAGGCGAACGTCGTCGGCGGGCGGCGCACCGTGATCGATGATCGCGACCAGGCCATCGCCGCCGCGCATCCGCATGTCGGCCGCGATCCAGCGATCGAGGCGCGCCGCGGCCTCGGCGGGTGGCGCCTCCCACACCGCGCGCGCGAAGCACAGACCGGCATCGCGGCGGCGGCCGAGCCGGGCGTACGCGGCGGCCAGGCGATCGAGCAGCGCGATGCGCTCGGGCGCGTCGGCCGGAGCATCGAGCGCGACGAACTCGGTCTCGAGCGCCGCGAGCTCGGGATCGACCCGGATCGCGGCGACCGGCATCTCGGCCGGCGCCTGCGGCTCGCCGCGCACCTCGGGCGGCGCGAGCGGCGGCGGCGGCGCGGCCTCCTCGCGCGGCGGTGGCCGGCGGACGCGCGCGGGCCGCTCGGCGCGCGGCTCGGACGGCGACGCGCTCACCGGCTCGGGCACGGGCAGCGCCGCGACGACCATCGGCGCGAAGTCGAGCGCCGTCGAGCGCAGCCACGGCTCGAGCGCCGGCGCGCTGGCGTGCAGCACGTACTCGACCCAGTCCGCGAGCGGACGGAACGCATCGTCGGCGATCCGCTCGACGCGGAACCGGCGCTCGGGCAGCGGCGCGAGCCACAGCACGTCGCCGCCGGTGGCCCCGAGGATCGCGCGCAGCCGCTCGCGATGCAGCGGAGGCTCGACGATCGCGCCCGCGGGCGCATAGACGTCGGGCATGTCGGCGATCGGCGCATGCTCCTCGGCGGCGAGCGCGAGCTCGGGCGGTGCGTGGCGACCGCTGCGCACGCGCAGGATCGCGAGCGGCGCATCGCCGCCGGTGATCGCGAAGGTCAGCCGCGCGACCACGTCCTCGGGCAGATACTCGAGCAAGCGGTCGATCGCCGCGACGCCGCCCTGGCGGATCACCCACAGGCTCGGCGCCACGCGGCGCCCGCTCGACAGCCGGAGCTCGAGCGTGCGGCGCGACGGCAGCTCGGCGATCAGCGCCGGCGCGCGCTCGGGCGCGATGAGCTCGAGCACCGCGTCGAGGCCTTGCCAGCCGGCGTCGCGCAGCGTGCGCCAGCGATCGCGGCCGACCAGCAGCATCGTCCCGGGCTCGACGCGCAGGCGGTCGGCGAGCGGGTGGCGGTAGCCGAGCTCGGTCCACACCGCTTCCTGGTCGGGCGGATCGGGCGCGAACGCGACGAGGTCGCCCTCGCGATCGAGCGCGCGCAGCACGGTGTAGGTCGGCGCGTCGACCACGCGGATCGCCGCCAGTCCGCCCACGACGACGAGCTCCTGGCGATCGCAGCCCAGGCGCAAGAGCTCTGCGGCGAGGTCGACCAACCCCTCGGTGCGCTCGGTCACCAGCAGCAGCAGCGACGGGATCGCCGGCACCGGCACGCGCGTGGGCGGGACCGCCTCGGCCCAGCAGCGTACGCGCCGGGCGTCGCGCGGCCGCTCGGCGTCGACCGCGACACCGACCGCGCGCAGCTGGTGCAGCGCGACCGGTGGCAGCAGCTGATCGGGCTCGAGCACGATGCTGCCGTCGGCGCCGGTGCCCACGCGCGCGCCGCGCCCGGGTGCATCGTCGGGACACAGCCCCGAGGTCAGGACCACGCGCAGCGCCTCGCCATCCCGGAACGCCAGCGCCACGGTTACCGCCGGGGCGCGACCGGTTGCGCGGCCGGCTCTTCCTCGGGCACCGGCTCCGGTGCTGCCGCCGCCCCGCCGGGCTCCTCGCCGCGCGCGACTTCGACCTTGCCGCTGCGCAGCCCGCCCTCGACGACCTTGTTGGCGAGCTGGCGGTGCGCGTCCTCGTGCTCGACCGGCAGCGCGTCGGCGTCGCTCGTGTAGTCGATGACCAGCTCGCGCTTGCCGGTCGCCGGATCGACGCGCAGCCGGAGAATGACATCAGCCATGGGCGCCTGGACCTTCGGTGAGGTGTGCGAACGACGCGCGATCGAGGACCTTGCGCTCGAGCAGCAGGTCGCGCAGCGCGACGAGCAGCGTCCGGCGCTCGGACAGGATGCCCTGCGCGCGCTTGCGCTCCGCCTCGAGGATCGCGCGGACCTCGCCATCGATGCGGGCGCGCGACGCCTCGGACATCGGCGCAGCGTCGTCGTGCGCCCACCGGCCGATCCCGACCTCGCCGCCGCTGTCGCCGTAGCGCTCGACGAGCGCGCGCGCGATCTCGGTCGCGTGGTGGAGATCGCTGGTAGCGCCGATCGACATGTCGTCGAGCAGCAGCGCCTCGGCCTCGCGCCCGCCGAACAGCGTGCAGATCGTGTCGCGCAGCTGCGCCACGGTCACCACGTAGCGGTGCGCGTGGTCGGCGTGCTTGACGTAGCCGAGCGCGCCGCCGATGTCGCCGCGGATGCTGATCCGATCGATCGGCGGCGCGTGGCGGCACGCCAGCGCGGCGACGGCATGCCCCGCCTCGTGGGTCGCGACCACCATCTCCTCGGCGGCCGTCAGCTTGGGTCGATCGAGGTACTGCTCGATCGCGTGCTCGACGTCGCTCGGCGTCGATGGTCCGATCAGCCCCTCGCGCAGCCGCGTGCGCGCGAGCTGGCGGCACATCGCCTCGAGGTGATCGCCCGAGTAGCGCGTGCCGCCGCTCGGGCCCGGCACCAGGTCGTCCGTGCGGCGGACCGCGTAGTCGAGCGCCTCCGGCGAGAGCTGGGTCGCGAGCCGGCCGTCGTGGACCTTGAGGATCGCGCGGCGATCCTCGGCGTTGGGGTACGGGATGTGGAGCGCGAACTCGAACCGCCCCGGCCGCAGCAGCGCCGGGTCGAGCGACTCGACGAAGTTGGTCGTCCCGACGAGGAACACCAGCTCCTCCTTGCGGAAGCCGTCCATCTCGGTGAGCAGCTGGTTGACCATCGAGTGCTCGACGCCCGAGCTGCCCTCGTAGCGGCCGCGCTGGCC
>DATIPJ010000724.1:0-5541 GCA_035472155.1 Kofleriaceae bacterium | reverse complement strand
CCGCGGAAGCGCGTCCCCGCAATTAACGATCCGAGGTCGAGCGCGACCACGCGCTTGTTCTTCAGACCCTCCGGCACATCGCCCGCGACGATCCGCTGGGCGAGGCCCTCGACGATCGCGGTCTTGCCCACGCCGGCCTCGCCGACGAGCAGCGGGTTGTTCTTGCGGCGCCGGCTCAGCACGTGGACGAGCTGGCGGATCTCTGGCTCGCGGCCGATCACCGGATCGAGCTGGCCCGCGCGGGCCTGCGCGGTGAGGTCGACGGTGTACTCGGCGAGCTTGCCCGACGGCGCGGCCTCGGGGCGGCTGCGCGCGTCGAGCGCGCGGCGCAGCGCGGCGACATCGGCGCCGGTCTCCTGGACGGCCTCGGCGAGCGCGGGCGCGGCGAGCAGCGCGTCGATCACATCGACGGTGCGCACCGGGCCGGGGCCGCGGCCGGCGGCGCGCTCGCCGGCGGCGCGCAGCAGCGGGCGGATGGCGTCGGCGAGCTCGACGGTGTCGTCGGGCACCGCGTCGCGCGCGAGGTCGCGCGGCTGCTCGGCGAGCCGGCGCTCGAGCCGATCGCGCAGCTCGACGATGCCGACCCGGGCCGCGGCGAGCGCGGCGCGCAGCTCGTCGGGCGGCGGCTCGAGCGCGGCGAGCAGCACGTGCGCGGCATCGACCCGGGTGTGGCCCGAGCGCCGCGCGACCCGGCGCGCGCCCTGGAACAGCGCCTCGACTTCCTCGGCGAGCGTGTCGATCGACATCAGCGCCAGCCTTCCCGGACGAGCAGCGCCTCGAGGTAATCCTCGAAGCGAGTGACCAGCGCGATGCCCTCGCGCGCGGCGAGCTCGGGGTCGCCGAGCACGCGCACGAGCTCATCGAGGAAGATCCGCAGCGTGGCGCGGTCGCCCGGGAACCGCGCGGTGACCTGTGCGTCGAGGTCTGCGAGCTGGATCGCGATCGTCATGGCGCGTTGCCGTCGTGGTAGTGGCAGTAGTCCGCCAGGTCGGAGCGCTCGACCTCGCGGTTGGACAGGATGCGCAGGAGGCCGAACACGGCGACCAGCGCGACCATCGTGCCGAGGTAGTAGCGCAGCGGGAACTGGATGAAGCCGACACGGCGGCGGGCGGGCGGCGCCGGGGTCTCGGCGACCACCATGGCGGCGCGGCGCGGTGTGTGCTGGCGCAGCCGGTGGGTCATCCAGCCGGTCAGCTTCTCGAGCTCGTGGCGGCGGTCGCGGTAGCGCCCGACAAAACCGGCGCGCAGGCACAGGAGGTGGAGCTCGAACACCGTCTCGTGGACATCGGCGCGGGCGAGCAGCTCCTGGAGCTGCGTGAAGAACCGGTCGCCGCCGTCATCGATGCCGAGCAGCTCGTCCTGGAGCAGCGGCAGCCGCCAGGCTTCGGCGAGCGGCCCGAGCGCCACGCGCTCGCGCTCGTCGATGTAGGCGACGACGGCGATCACGCACAGGTGCTTCTGCCACAGCCCGAGGTGATCGGTGAACACCGGGTCGAGCTGGGACTCGATCGCCTCGCGCACTGCGCGGCGGCGGCGGACGTAGGCAGCGGGTGCACCCGGTGGCGGTGGTGCGAGCCGCCCGGGCGGTGGCGACGGCCGGCCGCGTGGCGCAGGGACGGACGCGGCGGCTGCAGGAGGCGGTGGCGGCGGCGGTGCCCCGAGCTCGGGCGGCGGGGTCAGCCCGGCGGGCTCGGCCTCGGCGGCGCGGCGCAGGCGCTCGGCCTCCTCGAACAGCTCGTCGGCGGCCCGGAACACCTCGCGCACGGGCTTCCAGATCTGGATCCGAGTCCAGCGTGCATCGTCATGCATGTTTCATCGTCTCCGAGTGGTAGGTCGTGAGGGTGTCGTCCTCGTCGCCCTCGATCCGCACGCGCACGATCGGCGGCTCCTCGCCCGACCACGCGGCGAGCAGATCGGGCAGGCGCGCGAGCAGGAGGTCGGCCGCCGGCACCAGCGCGAGCGGCAGGCGCGCCAGCACGACCTCGAGCGTCGTGCGCGTCCCCGACGGCGAGCGCGCGTCGGCCTGGCGGGTGACGGACAGCGACGCGATCGCGCGCGCGACCCGGGCGAACATCTCGTGCTCGCTGCAGCCGAGCACGTCGAGCAGAAAGCCGAGCGATGGCGCGTCGAGGTCGCTGCGCCCGGCGAGCGCGAGCAGGCGGCTCAGCTTGTCGCGCCGTCCGGCGAGCGGACTGTCGAGGGCGGGCTCGATCGGCGCGATGACGCGGCAGCGCGCGCCTTCGAGATGACGCGCCGTGAGCCGTGCGTCGAGCGAGCCGCGCAACAGCCGCGCGGCGCCGGGGTTGTACCAGTCGACGTCGGCGATGATCGCGGCGCGGGCCGCGAACGCCCCCGGCGCGTGGACGTCGAGCACCACCTGGCGCTGGGTGTGGCGGCCCGAGACCTCGGACGCATACCAGTCGTCGTCGGGCGCGGCCAGCGCCTCGGGCAACACCGGCACCAGGCCGCCCGTCGTCGAGCGATAGACCCCGATCAGCTCGCGGGGCACGAGCTGCAGCGCCGGCTCGGGATGCGCGATCTCGGCGCGCGCCTTGGTGCCATCGAGCGGCACCGGGTCGGCGAGCTCGCGGCGCAGGTTGACCATCGGCGTGGCGTGCAGGACGAACACGCCGGGCGGCACGCTGAGCTCGCGCGGCCAGGCGGGCGCGATGCGCAGGCGCAGCTCGAGGCGGTCCCACGACGCAGGCGTCTGGTCGATCGCGAACCGCACGGTCAGCGCGGCGAGCGGGAAGTGGACCAGCGTGCGGAACCGCTCGAGTGGGTTGGCGAATGCGTCGGCCTCCGCGGGCCGCGGCGAGAACGACAGCGAGCGCACGCGTTGCTCGGCCTGCGACGTCCCGGGGAACACGTAGCGCGCGGACTCCACGTGGCGCGCCAGCGCGTGGTGCAGGCGCAGCGCCGCCAGCAGATCGCCGTACGGATCCAGCGACAGCTCGATCGCCTCGACCGCCTCGCTGCGCCGCGTCGCGCTGCGGATCGGGATCACCAGCTCGTAGCCCTCGTCGCCGAGCCGCGCGAGCTTGATGCGCGGGCGGTCGAGATCGAACGGCCGCACCACGAGCTCGCGCAGCGTCCGAAACGTGATCGGCGGCGGCGGGCGGCCGGGCGCGGGCTCGCGCGGCGAAACCGAGACCTCGGTGCCGGCGGGCAGCGTGCGCGCCTCGATCATGCGATCGGTGCCGTCGATCGTGAGCATCGCCATGCTCGGCAGCGGCGTCACCAGGTGCGGGAACACCTGCTCGAGCGCGCGGCGCTCGTAGCCGGCGAGCGCGCGGTCGGCGGCGCGGCGCGTGCGCGCGGTGAAGAACGCCAGGCCCTCGAGCAGGCGCTGGACATCGGGGTCGTCGCGCTCCAGGCCAGCGAACGGATACAGGTGGCGGTAGCGCTCGCGAAACGTCTCGAGCGACTCGAGCTCGCGCTGGTAGTCCTCGAACAGCGCGCTGTCGATCGTGGTGGTGAGCTGCGCGTCCATGGTTCCTCCTCAGCCGAGCTTGACCAGCGCGCCGGTGACCTCGACGATCTGGCCCTTCACGGTGGTCATGCTCTGGCCGACCTGCGTGATCGGCGCCTCGGCGGTGAGCTGGGTCTGGCCCTTCAGCGCCAGGGTCATGCCGGCGACCTCGGCGGTGCCGTCGGACTTCACGCTCAGCGTCGTGGTGCCGGCGACCTCGACCTGTGCGCCCGACATCGCGAGCTTGGTGGTCGCCGCGATCGCCACGCTCTCCTGGCCGGTCGCGGCCAGCTTCTGCACGCTCTGCAGCGTGAGCTTGGCGGCCGAGTCGACGAGCGTGTCGCCGGTGCTCTTGATCGTGCACTTGCCGTCGGTCGTGATCGAGCCGTCCTTGGTCGCCTTCACGGTCACGGTCTCGGCGTCGACCTTGAAGTTCTTGCAGTTGAACGCGATCGTCTCGCCGTCCTGGTCGATCGTCGTGGTGCCCTTGTCGGTGGTGACCTTCGTGTTGATCGACCCATCCTTCTGGGTGACCACCGACGTGACCGCGCCATCCTTGCAGGTCACGGTGATCGACGCAGGCCCGAGCACGATGCTGCGCAGGTTCTGGTCCTGCTTCTTGCTGTCCTTGATCACGATCGTGATGCCGTCGGACTTGGACAGCTCGACGCGGCAAAAGAACACCTGGGCGGTCGGGTCAGCCACCATCAGTCATCATCTCCATCGCGTCGGTCGAGCAGCCGGCGCCCGGCGCGCGCGAGCCGCCGCTGGTGGCGCGACCGCGCGATCGCCAGCGCGAGCTCGGGATCGCTGTTCCGGCAGGCGGCGCACAGCCGGAAGCCCTGCATCTCCGGTACCTGCGCCGGATCGATCGTGCGGCTGCACGCATCACAAGCGTCGTCGCGCGGCGGCGCATCGTCGCCTTCCGCGGGCGCCGTCGATGCCGGGCCGCTCGGCACGCGGATGGGCCCGGTCTGACGCGACCGCATGGCGACACACGGCGGGCAGTACGGCCGGCCGGCGATCAGCTGGTAGCTGCCCGGTCCGGGCATCGGACGACTGCATCCGGTGCACCACTCGGTCCCCGTACCGGGCGTGACCACGCGCGACGAGCCCTCGGGCGCCACCGGGCGCGGTGCGTCGCCGAGGTCATCGTCGTCGAGCAGGTCATCGTCATCGTCGAACAGGTCGTCGTCGCGGCCGCCCCGGCCGCGGTCGCGGTCACCGGTTACGATGGCCGGCGCGGCAGTCGGTTCGTCACCGATCAACCCGCGCGCGCAGTTGCCGCAGATCGCGAAGCCGCGCAGCTCGAACAGCGTCGCGCCGTCGAGCGGCCCGCCGCACACAAAACACGGCGCGTCGGCGGCCGCGGGCTTGGCCAGCGAGCCGCTCGGGCCAGAGGCACCCCGCAGCGGGCTGCGCACATCCCCGCCGGTGCCACTCGCCGCGCACGTCGGGCCACTGGCGATTCCCCCCGCCCCCGGTGCGCTCACCGGGCCGCTCGACTCACCGCGCGCGCGTCGCTCGTCAATGCGCTGCAGCATGCGGGCGTGGCAGGCGCGGCAGAACACCGTGTCGCCGACCTCCTCGAGCTGATCGCGCGCGAACGACTGGCCGCAGCTGAAGCATTCGGTCGCGTCCGGAGCGTCGCCGGTCATGCCGCTCTCCCTGGGACGATTCGTCCCGTCGCGGTGCACCGCGGCCGAGCGCTACCTTGGCCGTCACACCTGCTGTTTCCATTCCTGGAGGATCGATGTTTCTCGAGCGCAAGTTCATGAGCCCCAGCGAGCACCGCGCCACCGTCGAGGCCGGCGCGCGCCCGGGTCTCCCCCCCGCCGTGCAGGAAGTCGTCCACAACATCGAGCGCGTCCTCGCCGCCGAGCGCGGCGTCGGCCACGTCCTGCCCGACTACGGCCTCTCCCGCTCCGGCCACTGGAGCCTCGAAGGCGTGCTCGTCCACGCCTCCGCACAGCTGCGCGAGACCCTCCCTCGCTACGAGACCCGACTCGCGCTCGACGAGGTCGAGACCGACGTCGACAGCGAAGGCCACCCGCTGGTCCTCGTGCTCG
>DATIPJ010000723.1:0-3540 GCA_035472155.1 Kofleriaceae bacterium | reverse complement strand
GCCGACGTGGACCTTCTCGGTCAGGATGTCGACCTGCACGCTCTCCTTCATCCCGAGCGCCCGGACGATCACGTTCTTGTGCGGCCAGTTCTCGGCCTCCTCGGGCGTGACTCGCTTCATGCGGATGTAATCGTTGATCAGCGAGTGGTCCTCGGTCAGCTGCACCAGCTCGGTGTTGCGGGCGCGATAGCACCGGCTGTCGCCGACGTGCCCGATGATCAGCGAGTCGTCGAGGAAGTAGACCGCGACGCACGTCGTCCCCATGCCCTTGAAGCGCGCCTCGCGCTGCGAGCGCTCCCAGATCTCGAGGTTGGCCAGCATGATCCCGGTGACCATGCGATTGACGTGCGTCCGCAGGTCGCGATCCACCTTGTATGGCCAGGTGAGCGTCTGCTGCCGCCCGGTCTCCAGGAAGTGGTCGGTGATCAGCTCCACCGCAAGGCGGCTTGCAACTTCTCCCGATGCGTGGCCGCCCATCCCATCGGCCACGATGGCGAGCCGCTCGTTGTCCGGGAGTGAGATCGAGTCCTCGTTGTGATCGCGCTTGCGCCCGATGTTGGTCGCGCCCGCAAACCGCACCCGTGCTCCGTCGAGCGGAAACGACGTGCTCATCCGTGGCAACTCTAGCAGAGACGCCGCACGGCAAGCGATGGGCGCCGGTGTGCGGGTGGCCCAGCAGCGCAGCTGGGATGTGGAGGCCAACCGTTGACTGGAACCTTGGGGCCTTCCATGCTGTTGATGATCGATGTGGGGCTACGCTGAGGGTAACGCAACCATTGTCGGCATCGTCGTCGTGATCATCGGCGCGGCCGCGATCGGATACGTCGCGCGGCGGTTATGGCGGCGAGGGCGGTGACGTGGCCGAGCTCGCACGGGGCAGCGTCACAGACCGGCCGTGGGGGCGGACATTCGCGACCCTGGGCCTCCGCGGGGTCACCGGCCAGCTGACGCTGGCGGCCGATGGCCGGCACTTCCTGGTCGCGTTCGAGCACGGGGCGATCGTCGCTGCGTCCTCGCCCCTGGCCTCCGATGCCGCGGTGCGCGTGGCGCTCACCGGCCACCTGGTGTCGTCATCGCAAGTCCCCGAGATTTCACGGCGTCTCGCCGATGCGCCCGAGCGCGATGAGGTCGACGTCATCGCCGAGCTGGCGCGCCTGGGGCCCGAGCATGCGCTGCGCCTGCGCCGCCGGGTGATCGCCCAGCGCGCCGCGCGCACCTTCTCGATCAACCATGGTGAGTTCAGCGTCACGGACCGCATCGAGCTGGCGATCATTCCCGGCTGCGAGCTCGACGTCCGCGCGGTCGTCTACATGGGCGCGCGGTCGAACCTCTCGGAGCAGCGCCTGGCCGCCGAGCTCGATGTCCTGGGCTCCTGGTTCCAGCTCAAGCCGGATCTCGACGACGATCTGCCGCAGTTCGGGTTCAGCGACGTCGAGCAGCCGGTGATCGAGCGCCTGCGCGATGGCGGCACGCTCGACGACATCGAGGCGTTTGCCTCGAGCTTCGTCGACGGTCGTACGGTGCGCGCCGTGATCTACGCGCTGGCCTCGTACAACGCGTGCGAGGTGGCTGCGGCGCCGGCGGGCGCCACGCCCCCCGGCCCGTCGCCGACGACACCGCCCCCGGGCACGCAGCCGCTGCGCCGTATCACCCAGCCGCCGTCGATGGCGGGTCAGCCGCGCGCATCCACCCAGCCGATGCCGCGCACGCTGACCAAGCCGGCGACCCCGGACCCGGCGCGCGCGCCTCGCCCGACGCCGGAGGGCTCGCGGCCACAGCGGCCGACCCCCGTTCCCGGCAGCGGCCCCCCGATGCCATCGGGCCGTACGGTCGCGCCCCAGCCCACGCCATCGCGCACGACGAGCCCGTCGGGCCGGTCGCCGGTCCCCGCGCAGGCTCGCTCGGCCACGCCGCCCGGCGGGCGCAACCCGATCGTGACGTCGGCGGGGCCTTTCCCCACGCCACCGGGCGGACGCAACCCGATCGCGACGTCGGCGGGGCCTTTCCCCACGCCACCGGGCGGGCGCAACCCGATCGTGACGTCGACGGGCTCTTTGCCCACGCTCACCCCGCCGGCGGATCCGCTCGATGACGGCCTCGATCCGCCCACCCAGCGCGACGCGATCGCCGCCGGCTCGGTCCCCGATTCGATGCACGTCCGCGAGCCGCGCTCGAGCCCTGGGCTGCGCCTGCCGCTGGAGGACGCCCTACCCGAGAAGCGGTCAACTCCGGGGTCGCGTCCACCCCTCGACGTCCCACGGGAGATGCGATCGAGCCCAGGTATTCGTCTGCCGCTCGACGAGGCGCCGCGCGAGGCGCGGTCGACGCCCGGGTTGCGACCACCGCTCGATGACCCGCGCGAGATGCGGGCCAGGCCGGCGCTCGAGGATCCGCGGCGCGAGCTCGAGGGCATGGGCCGACCGACGCGCGATCTGCGATCCACGCCCGGGTCTCGCCCACCGCTCGAAGATCCACGGGAGATGCGATCGAGCCCAGGTATTCGTCTTCCGGTCGACGAGGTACCGCGCGAGGCGCGGTCGACGCCGGGGTTGCGTCCGCCGGTCGACGAGGTACCGCGTGAGGCGCGGTCGACTCCTGGGATGCGTCCGCCGGTCGACGAGGTACCGCGCGAGGCGCGGTCGACGCCGGGGTTGCGTCTGCCGGTCGATGAGCCGCGCCGCGAGCCCGAGCCGAGCGCACGGGGGACGCGCGACAGCCGATCGAGCCCGGCGCTGCGCATTCCGGCCGACGACGCGGGGCCCGAGCTGGTGATCCGACGGGTCGCGTCGCGGCCGGCACCCGCGCGGCAGGTGGCGCGCAGCGACACCCCGCAGACGCACGAGGTGAAGGCGTTGATCGCGCAGCGGCTCAAGTTGCTCGACCAGGGGGCCGATCATTTTCAGCTGCTCGGTGTGGGGCACGATGCACCGCCCGACGCAGTGCGCAGGGCGTACTTCGTGGTGGCGCGCCAGCTCCACCCCGACCGCTTGGCAGCGCTCGGGATCTCCGATGATGGCAAGCACGCCCAGCGGCTGTTCGCGCAGATCAACAGCGGGTTTGCCATCCTGAGCAACCCGTCGCGTCGGGCGCACTACCTCGACGTCCTGCGGCGCGGTGGCGAGGTCGCGGTCCGCGCAGAACAAGCCAAGGCCGAGGAGCTGGCGCGGCGGATCATGGAGGCGGAGGAGGCGTTTCGGCGCGGCGAGCTGGCGCTCCGGCGCGACCAGCCCGCGGCGGCGGTGACCGAGCTCGAGCTGGCGATCCAGCTCAATCCCGAGGAGGTCGACTACCATGCGCTGCTGGCGTGGGCGCAGTTCTGCGCGGCCCCCGACAAGATGGCGATCGCCACGCGGACCCGAACGCTGCTCGACCGCGCGATCCAGCGCTCGCCGCGCTCCGTGACGGCGAAGTTCTACCTCGGGCGGGTCGAGCGCATGCTCGGCTCCGACAAGGACGCACTCCGGCACTTTCGCGATGTCCTCGCCCAGGCCCCGGGTCACGCCGAGGCGGCGTCCGAGGTCCGCGTGCTCGAGGCCCGGA
>DATIPJ010000722.1:0-2878 GCA_035472155.1 Kofleriaceae bacterium | reverse complement strand
TGTCCTCGATGGTGATCGCGTCGTAGATCTCGGCCGGGCCGAGGCCGCGCCGCGCGAGCGCCTGGATCGGCGCGTCGTAGGCGTGGGAGCCCGAGATCGATTCTTCGAAGATCGTGGGATTGGACGTCATGCCGCGAAGGCCGTCGTCACGAATGTGGTCGCGGACCTCGCCGGAGGCGATGCGCCCGCGGTCGAGGTGGTCGATCCAGATGCTCTGTCCGAGCTCGGTGAGGGCAAGCAGCGGGTTCTGATTCATGGCGGGCTCCTCGGGTGGCAGCGATACGCGCTCCCCATGTGACAGGCTGCACGTCGTGGGCCGACGAGCACAGGTGACTTCTGCGAATCAGCGAGCGTGACACCAGCGCGCGTGCCCGGACGCACCGTCCTGCGAGCAAATGCGGCACGTCGTGGTCGCGCAGCTGCCCGGCCCGCGACGCGAGCATCGCGATTCCCGTGTTGTGCGCGATCGCCGGAACCCGGCCGCGGCCTCCTCGGGCGCTGGACGATGAGCCCGCGGGCGGTGCATCGTGACTGCTACGCGGAACCGTGCGCCTGTGCGCTGCCAGATCCGCTCACGCGCACGGTCCAGGCTGCGGCGGGTCAGAGTGGCAGCTTCTCGCAGGCCGCACGCCACAACACAGGAATGCCCTCCACGCCGGTCGCGCACGCGACGACTCCGCCGACGATCGCACCCACGGTGTCGCGATCGACCGAGAAGATGGCCATGGTGTTCGACGACAGGTCAACACCGGGCAAGCCCGTCGCGGTCCACAGCGCCTCCTCGTACGAGTCGAGGTGCCTCGCGGCGGCCCAGATCGCAAAGGGCACCGTGTCCTGCGAGGTGATGTTCGCCCCGGTGCCCAGCTCGTCGCCGGCGAGCTGGACATCGTACGCGAGCCCGAGCTGCTCGGCGCGAAGCAGCCGGTCGCAGGTCTGCCCGGGCGGCGTCCATCGGGCGACCTCGCCGACCATGGCGTCGCGTGAACAGCCGTGCGTGTGCGCCAGCGCCGCCGCGATCGCCACCGCGACCGCACCCGCTGCGCCCTCGGGATGCGCGTGCGTCGGCTCGGCCGAGCGCAGCGCTTCGGCCCGCACGCGCTCGAGGTCGGGCGCGAAGAACGCACCGATCGGCGCGGCGCGCATCGCGGCGCCATTGCCATACGAGCCCTTGCCGCCGAACATCCGCGTCGCTTCCTCGCGCCACGACGCGCCCATGCCCAGACGCGACAGCAACCGGTACGCACCGGCGCCGTAGCCGCGCCCCGGTTCCTCCGCGAAGCGGCGCGCGAACGCCGCGGCGAGCGCATCGGTCTCGATCGCCCCGTGCTGCTCGAGCACCTCGACGATCGAGAGCGCCATCGCCGTGTCGTCCGTCCAGCGCCACGGCCGGTGCGGCGAGATCAGCCGCTTCGCCACCTGCTGCGGGAGATCGGCGCCGACCCTGTCGAGCATCGACCCGAACGCATCTCCCACCGCGAGGCCGAGCAAGGACGTCCGCGCATCTGCGTTCCCCATTGGCTGTTCATAGTGCACGAAACTTTGCAGGCAAGTACATCGTGCCAGCGAGCGGTGCCCTCGGGCCGCCATTGCCACTGACGTCGACGCGATCCGTGCCATTCGGCCGCGTCACCATCGTGTCTATCGGCGGCGCTTGCCAGATCGGCATGCGGATCGAGGGCGCGGGCGCCGCGGTGACGATGCGCGCCGGGCCGCTCAAGACAGCTCGCGCAGATAGCATGCGGCACGGGTCGTGCTCATTGGCCGGACGTGGATCGCCTCACGGGGCTCTTGCTCGGAACTGCGGTGGGCGACTCGCTCGGCTTGCCGCGCGAGGGGCTGAGCGCGCGGCGCGCGAGCCGGTTGTACCCCGGTGCACTCCGGCAGCGACTGGTCGCCGGGCGCGGCATGCTCAGCGATGACACCGAGCACGCATGCATGACCGCGCAGGCGTTGCTCGTCGAGCGCGACGATCCAGCGCGCTTTGCCCGCGTCCTGGCGTGGAAGCTGCGCTGGTGGCTCATGGGGCTACCCCCGGCGATCGGGCGCGGAACGCTGCGCGCGCTGGTCCGGCTGTGGCTCGGATTCTCGCCTGCGCGCAGCGGTGTTGACTCGGCCGGCAATGGCGCGGTGATGCGCGCGCCGATCATCGGCGCCTGGTTCGATGACCCCGACCGGATCCCGCCGTTTGTCGCCGCATCGACGGCGATCACCCATCGCGATCCGCGAGCGGCAGCTGGGGCACTTGCAATCGCGATCGCCGCGCACCATGCCGTGCGCGATCGCGAGATCACTGCCGCGGTCGTGCTCGACGATATTCGCGCGCGTACGGAGGACCGGGAGCTGCTCGATGCCCTGGAACGCGTCGAAATGCGCTCACGCGCGCAGCCGAGCCGGCGGAGCTGGCCCGCGAGCTCGGACTGGATCGCGGCGTATCGGGCTACGTCCATCACACCGTGCCTGCATGCTTGTATGCGTGGCTGCGCTCCCCGCGCGACTTCAGGCGCGCCGTCGGAGACGTGGTCTTGCTCGGCGGCGACAGCGATACGACGGGTGCGATCGTGGGCGCGCTCGCCGGCGCATCGGCAGGAACGGAGGCCATCCCCACCGAGTGGCTGGCGATCGTCGACTTTCCGCGCTCGCTGGCCTGGATCCGAGCGCTGGCGCACCGGCTGCGCGAGCGTTCGGAGCCCTTGCGCCTCTGGTGGCCCGCAGTGCCGCTGCGCAACGCGCTGTTCACGGCGATCGTTCTCGTGGTCGGCCTGCGGCGCCTGTTGCCGCCCTACTAGCCATGCCCGATGCATGGCAGCCACGTGAGGCTGTCACCGCCGGTGCTCGCTGGGTCATCGCCGGAAGAAGGCGGCGTTGCGAGCGATATCGG
>DATIPJ010000721.1:0-20037 GCA_035472155.1 Kofleriaceae bacterium | reverse complement strand
CTGTGGCGACTCGGCGAGCAGTACGCGGGGACTCCATTTGGCCCCGAAGATTGCGATCCGGATCCGTTCGTCCAGTTCCGGCGCTGGTTCGATGCGGCGGTGGCGGCACAGCTGCCGACGGTGAACGCGATGACGCTGGCGACGGTCGACGAGCGCGGCCGGCCGGCGGCGCGGATCGTGCTGCTCAAGGAGGTCGACGAGCGCGGCTTCGTGTTCTTCACCAACTACGAGAGCCGCAAGGGCGCCGACCTGGGTGCGCATCCCTTCGCCGCGCTCGTTCTGTTCTGGGAGCCGCTGCACCGCCAGATCCGCGTCGAGGGTGCGATCGAGAAGCTCGACGCTGCCGGCAGCGATGCGTACTTCGCGTCGCGTCCGCGCGGCAGCCAGATCGGAGCGATCGCCTCGCCGCAGTCGCGGCCGATCGCCGGCCGCGCCGAGCTCGAGCAGCGCGTGGCCGAGGTCGAGCGCGCAGTGGGCGAGGGCGCGCCGAAGCGTCCCGACAGCTGGGGCGGTTACCGCGTCGTGCCCGACATGCTCGAGCTGTGGCAAGGCCGGGTCTCGCGGCTGCATGACCGGGTGCGCTATCGCCGCGACCGCGAGCGGTGGATTCTCGACCGTCTCGCGCCGTAGTCGCGCCTTTCGTCTGCGATGCCGTAACGCCGGACCGCGCACCCGCGCGGGTGCTACAGCTCAGGGATGCGTCAGCTCCTCGTGGTCGCGCTCGCGCTGGCCGCATGCAGCAACGGCTCGTCGAAGGGCGGTCAAGAATCAGCGGGGTCCGGCAGCGCGGGGTCGGGCAGCGCGGGGTCGGGCAGCGCGGTCGCCGATCCCTGGAGCAAGCCGACGCCGCCGAAGGAGCCCGACACGCCCGAGCGGCGCCAGGCGCGGGCCGAGCGCGCGCTCGAGCGCGTCAACAAGATCATGCCCGAGGTCGCCAGGCTGCGGGCGCTGTCGGCCGAGCGCACGGTCCCCACGCGCTACCAGCTGCCGGGCGAGTTCCGCGACTTCGTGCGGCGCGAGATCGCGCGCGAGCTGCCACCGGAGCGCTCGCACAACCTGTCGGCGGCGCTCGCGCACCTCGGCTTCCTGGCAAAGCCGCTCGACATCGCCACCGTCGAGGAGCAGGCGATGACCACGCAGGCCGGCGCGTACTACGACCCGGCGGCCAAGGCGTTCTTTCTGGTCATGGTCCCCGACAACGATCTGATGCTCGATACCATCTCGGCGCACGAGCTGACCCACGCGCTGCAGGATCAGCACTTCAATCTGACGAAGTTCCTGCCGAGCGACGGCTCGCTCGACGACGATGCCGCCACTGCGCGCCGGTTTGTGGCGGAGGGCGACGCCACACTCGCGATGCTGCTCTACGGCGTCCGCAGCATGCTCGGCAACGACACTCCCAAGCTGGCCATGGCCACACTGCGCAAGCAGATCGAGGAGCTTGCCAGGCTCGATGTCGATGAGCTCAAGGCGCAAGTGAAGACGCAGTCCGCTGCATTCGGCGTGCTGGATGGCGATATCAAGAAGTCGATCGACGCGATGGACGATATTCCGCCTGCGGTGCTGGTCCCGCTGCTCGACTCGTACATGAAGGGCGCGCTGGTCGCGCTGACCGCGTACGAGCACGGCGGCTGGCCGGCGGTCGACAAGCTGTACGCGGCGCCGCCGCAGTCCACCGAGCAGGTGCTGCATCCGGACACCAAGCTCTACCCTCGCCGCGATCCGCCGACCAAGGTGGCGCTCGCGAAGCCGCACGGGACGGAGCTGTGGGGCAACGTGCTCGGCGAGCTGCAGTGGAGGATCTACTTCGACCTGTGGAAGGTGCCCGACGCCGAGCAAGCAGCGGCGGGGTGGGGCGGCGATCGCGCCTCGGTCACGCGCGACGGCGAGCGCATCGTCGGCCGGATCGCGACGAGCTGGGACACCCCGGACGACGCGAAGCAGTTCGCGACCGCATACATCGCGAGCCTGGCCGCGCGGTTCCCGGGCGCGGACACCAGCCATCCCGAAGCCGGGGTCGCGCGCCCCGACGGTAGCAAGGTCTTCGTGCGCTCCGCAGGCAAGCGCGTGTTCATCGTCGATGGCGGGCGCGACGCCGCAGAGCTCGCTTCGCTGGTTCGCACGAGCACCTTTCGCTGAGCGGCGAATCGAAGACGTGGGCTGCGCGGGCGATCGCCGGCAGCATGGCTGCGGGTTCATCGCGCGGGCGTTAGATCCGCGTGAACCGCGGTGTGTTGTGCGGCGCCGCGGATTGCGGCGTATCCAACGCGGATCTCATGAGGATGTGTGCAGGCGGTTATCGCCAGATCGTCGTTGTGATTCGCGAGGACCGGCAGATAAGGCGAGCAGCGCGATCTAACGACCGGCGCGCCAGCAGGCGGACGCGCCCACAGCGTGGGATGAAGCCGCGTGGCGCGATCGCACAGCGCGAGGGTGAATCGTTGGCCGGGCCACGCGATCGCAGACACCCCGTGGCGCGGTCGCACGTACCCGCGATCCTGAAAGTGCCTGTCTCGCACAGGGGTTAGATGGCCGTTAATCGCAATGATCGGCGGTTTTTTAATTGCCAATCCATGCGAGAGTCGTTTTGTTGATTGATTGCGAATACAGGAATCGGCCTGTAGCAGCTAAGTCTCTTTCTCTTTCACTTTCACTTTGGAGGACACCATGATTCGCTCCCTCATGCTCGCGCTCGCAGTTGGTACGTTCGTTGGCTGTGTCGACTCGGCCCCGGCGGACACCGCGGATGAGCAGACGGCTGCCACCGAGCAGCACACCGGCGGCTTCAACTGCGTGAACAAGGCGTCGATCGTCGGCGTCGAGTGCATCGGCTCGATCGCCGTGCTGCCCATCAACGTCGACATCAAGAACGTCGGCGTGCTCGATGGCAACAAGCTCAGCGTGCTGAACGACGACCTGAACCACCTGTCGGTGCTGGACGGCAACATCCTCGACAACAACAAGATTCTCAATGACGTCGAGCTGACGGTGCTGCAGGACTTCCTGAACAAGTTCCTGATCAACGTGAGCAAGAACGACATCGACGTCTGCACGTCGGTCCTGGGCATTCTGCTCTGCAAGTAAGCTCGTTGCCTGTGATCTCGGCGCGCTGTCCTGTGTGACACTCCCCCACTGCGCTCCGAGGTCCTGTAAGGCCCGAGCCGGACGGGGCGCGATCGGCGACTGAACATCGCGGATCCTTCCGAAGCCTTCCCCATGCTTCGGAGCGCCCCACCGGCTCGGGCCATTTTCCATTTTCGGCGCCGCTCTGCGTTCATCGGCCGTGATTCCAGGGGCTTGCCGGGCGTACCTTGACATAGTGTCGAACGGACACCATCATGGTGTCCGATGAACACGATCTGGGCGCGATCCGCCGCGGTGAGCGGTGCCCGTCACCTGCGGATGGCGCGCAACGGCCAGGATGCCGCCGCGAGCTGGGTCGGCGATGGCGCCGCCGCGATCGTCGTGTGCGATGGCTGCGGCTCGAGCCCTAGCTCCGAGGTCGGCGCGCGGCTCGGGGCGCAGCTGGTGATCGCCGCGGTGGCCGCACGGCTCGAGGCCAGTGAGCGACCGGCGGCGCTGTGGACCGGGGTGCGGACGCAGGTCGCGGCAGCGCTGCGGTCGCTGGCGGATGCGATGCCGGGTGGTCGCGCTGCGGCGATCCGCGAGCACTTCCTGTTCACGATCGTGGCGGCGGCGGTGCAGGGCGACGAGGTGTGCGTGTGGGCGATCGGCGATGGCGCGTTCGCGCGCGGCGACCGGGGCGCGGCGCGTGAGGGTGCAGCGCTTTCAGTGATCGAGCTCGGCCCGTTCGAGGACAACCAGCCGCCGTACCTGGCGTACGACCTGCTTGACATGCCGCAGCCCGCGCGGCTCGACCTGCTCGATGGCGCGAGCGGTGTGGTGGCGGTTGCGACCGACGGGGTTGCGGAGATCGGGCTCGCCGGGCTGCTCGACGACGCGACGCTCGCCCATGGCGATGGGCTGCGTCGGCGGCTCGCGGTGCTCGCGCGCGGCGGCGAGCGGATCGACTGGAACGCGCGGCGGGTGATCCGTACGCCGGCGACGCTGCAGGATGACGGCGCGGTGGCCGTGCTGCGGTGGCAACCATGACGGCGGCGGCGAAGAACCGGGCAGCGAGCCGCGCGGTGTGGATCGATGGCGCGCGGTTCCAGCTCGTGCCGCAGGCGCTGCTCGGGCAGGGCGGAGAGGCCGAGGTCTACGACCTGGGTGACGGCCGCGTGCTCAAGTGGTGGAAGCCGCCCGATCACCCGGACTTCGACGGGTTGCCCGACGCGCAGTCAGCGGCGCAGCACCGGCTGGCCGAGCGACCGGCCAAGCTGCGCGCGCTGCCCGGCAACCTGCCGCCGGAGGTCGTCGCACCGTGCGGGGTCGCGCTCGCGGGGCGCCGGTCGAGCGAGGTCGTCGGCTACCTGATGCCGCGCGTCACGGGCGAGCCGCTGCACTCGTACGGCGAGCCGCGCTGGCGCCGCGAGCATCCGGTCGACGGTGCCGATGTCGTCGCCGCGCTGCTCGCGCTGCACGCGGCGATCGCGCGCCTGCACGGCGCGGGCGTCGTGATCGGCGACTGCAACGACCTCAACGTGCTGGTCGACGGCCGCCGCGTCCACCTGATCGACGTCGATAGCTACCAGTTCGCCGGCCACGCCTGCGCGATGTACAGCGAGCGGTTCGTCGATCCGCGGCTGTGCGACCGCGCGCTGGCGCCGGTGCGGCCGCACGACGCGGACAGCGACTGGTTCGCGTTCGCGGTGATGGTGTTCCGCTCGCTGTTCGGCGTGTCGCCGTGGGGCGGCGTGACGCGGCGGTGCAGCGGCGCGGCGCGCGCAGCGCAGCGGATCACGGTGTACGCGCCCGACGTGGTGTACCCGCGCGCGGCGCGCCCGCTGGCGATCGTGCCCGACGAGCTCGGCGATGCGTTTCGCGCGATCTTCGAGCGCGATCAGCGCGGGCCGTTTCCGCGCGCGCTGCTCGAGCGACTCCGGCTGCGCCGGTGCACTGCGTGCGGCGACGAGCACGCGCGGACGCGCTGCCCGAGCTGCCAGGCGCAGGCGCTGCTGCCGCCGGCGGTGGTGCACGGCCGGCTGCGCTGGCAGGCGATCGCGCCCGGCGACGTGGAGCTCGGCGGCTACGAGGTCGGGCACGCGACGCCGGTCTGGCTCGACGGCGGCGCGCTGTACCGCACGACGCGCCTGGGCGCCGAGCGGATCGGCAGCGTGCTGCCCGGGCTCACGCGCGCGTGGGTCGGGCGCCGGTTCGGCGTCGGCTTCTACCGCGCCGGCGGCTATGCGGTCGGCTTCGTGTTTCGCCCCGATCGCGGCGGGCTCGACGATCGCGTCGCGCTGCCGCCGATCCGCGGCCAGCTGGTGTCGGCCCACGCGACGATCGGCGACGACCGCGCGTGGCTGTGGCTGACCCTGGCGCACGGCGGCCGGCTGGCTGCGACGTGCGTGGTGATCGGCGCCGATGCGCAGGTGCTCGCGACCGCCGCGCTCGACGACGCGCCCTGGGCAGCCGGCATCGCGGGCGCGTGCGCCGCCGGCCCGCATCTGTTCGTTCCCACCGACGACGGCGTCGCGCGGATCGAGATCGTGCAGGGCACGGTCGCGCAGACCCGCACGTTCGCCGAGACCGCGCCGCTGATCGCCGCCGGCGATCGGCTCGCGCTCCATCCCACCGGCCTCGATGCGATCCGTCGCTCAGACGCGATCCGCATGCACCTCACCTGAAGGAGAACCATGTCCGCGCAACCATTGCCCATCCCGAGCTTCTACGATCCCCGGCGCGCCGCCGACTGGGGCTTCCGGCCCGACGCGGCCGCGCTCGCCACCGCCGCCGGCACCTGGCGCAAGCAGCACGGGGTCAAGCCGGCCGCCGCCGACGAGACGCGCGTCCATCTGCTGCTGATCGACGTCCAGAAGGACTTCTGCTTCCCGGAGGGCACGCTGTACGTCGCCGGCCGCTCGGGCACCGGGGCGATCGACGACTCGCGTCGGATCGCCGAGCTGATCTATCGCAACCTCGGCGCGTTCACCGAGATCACGGCGACGATGGACACCCACCTCGCCTACCAGATCTTCTTTCCGAGCTTCTGGCTCGATCAGGGCGACGCGCCGCTCTCCGCGCACCGCGTGGTGACCTCCGACGAGATCGCCGCGGGCGCGGTGCGGCCCAACCCGGCGATCGCGAAGTGGCTGTGCGGCGGCAACTACACATGGCTGTGCAAGCAGGTATTGCATTACACGCGCGAGCTCGAGCGCGCCGGCAAGTACCAGCTCTATCTGTGGCCGCCGCACTGCCTGCTCGGCAGCGACGGCCACGCGCTGAGCGGCATCGTGCACGAGGCGCGGTTGTTCCATGCGTTCGCGCGCACGGCGCAGTCGAACGTCGAGGTCAAGGGCGGCAACCCGCTGACCGAGAACTACTCGGTGTTGCGACCCGAGGTGCTGTCGCGGTTCGACGGCGCAGCGCTCGCCCAGCGCAACACCGGGTTCGTGCGAACGCTGCTCTCGGCCGACGCCGTCGTCATCGCCGGCCAGGCCGCGAGCCACTGCGTGAAGAGCACGATCGACGACCTGCTCGGCGAGATCGCCGCGCACGATCCGGCGCTCGCGAGCAAGGTGTATCTGGTCACCGACTGCATGTCGGCGGTGACTGTGCCCGACGGCAAGGGCGGCTTCGCGGCCGACTTCACGCCGCAGGCCGAGTCGGCGCTTCAGAAGTTCGCCGACGCCGGGATGCACCTGGTGACGTCGACCACTCCGATCTCCAGCTGGCCGGGTCTCCGGCTGTAAGGAACGCCATGTCCAACCATGATGATGACGACAAGAAGCGCGATCTCAAGAAGCTGCTCGCGGACGCCCACGACCAGGGCGCGCTGTCTGCGCGATCGCTCGCGGCGCTCGACGTCGTCGATGTCGGCGCGCAGATCCAGGCCGGGCTGGGGGTCACGATCGACGACGTCGCGGCGAGCGAGGTCGTGCTGGTCACGATGATGCCCGACGACTCGCAGTCGATCGCGCACGCCGGCAACACCGATGCGGTGCGCGATGGGCACAACTTCGTGCTCGACGCGCTGCGCGGCTCCAAGCAGTCGGGCGAGGTGCTCGCGCACACGCGCTATCTCAATGGCCACGTGCTGTGCCCGTACATCGCGCTCGATCAATCGGTGAAGATGTCGGCGGCCAACTACAACCCACGGCTCGGCACGCCGCTCTACGATCAGGCCGCGGTCGTGCTGGGCACCGTGATCGCGAAGTCGCAGGAGCTGATGCAGGCCGGCATCGCAGTGCGCACGGTGACGCTGATCATCACCGACGGGGGGGACTACGGATCGACCCGGATGAAGCCGGCGGACATCAAGGCGATCGTCGACGACATGATCGCGCAGGAGCACCACATCGTCGCCGCGATGGGGATCCGCGACGGCTCGACGGACTTCCACGCGGTGTTTCGCGCGATGGGGATCCCGGATCGCTGGGTGCTGACCCCGGGCAACAGCGCCAGCGAGATCCGGCGCGCGTTCGCCGTGTTCTCGCAGTCGGCGGTGCGCGCGTCGCAGGGCGGCGTGCAGCTGGGCGGATTCAGCAACTGACGCGGCACCACGTCAGTCGAAGCGGCGCTGCGGCGGGACGGAAACGATGACGTCGGTGGCGCTGGCGGCGACGCGCTCGCAGGCGACCGTGCGCTCGGCCTCGTGCTCGGCGTTGCGGCGGCGGACCGCGGGATCGCCGAGGTCGCCGCCCACAGCGACGCCGCACACCGTGAGCTCGCCCTCGGGCGCATGCTCGAGGTGGACCGCGAGGTCGTCGGCGCGGACCTTGCTGCGCACGGCCTCGGGCAGCTCGTCGATGGCGGGTCGCTTGGCGTAGAAGCGCTGCATCGCGGTCCAGCGGTGATGGGTGAGATCGCCGGTGAGCTTCGGCGGACGCGCCGACGGCTTGCCGGCGAGCACGAAGATCTCGGCGCCCGACAGGGGCGCGGCGACCTGGCTGCGCAGGATGACGTCGAGCACGCGGCTCGTGCGCACGACCGAGAGCTCGAGCCCGGTGATCGGCGCGCTCGACGCGGGCTGGGTCTGGAACGAGATCGCATCCGGCATGCCCGAGGCGCTGAACACGAGCGCGCTGATGCGGACCGCGCTCGTGCTGACGCCATCGATCGTGAACGTGCCGTCGGGCTTGACCGGCGCGAAGGTATAGAACGGCAGCGGATTGGCGCTCGCCGGATCGCACGACACGAGCACGGCGCCGGGCGCAACGCCCCCGAGCTCGACCTTGCCGCTCGCGGAGCGGGTGGGCTCGAGCACCAGCCGCACGCGTTCGGCGAGCCCCGCGGCCCTGGACCGGCGCTCGGCGAGCTGTGCGACGATCACGCCGGTCTGAGCCGCGCCGTCGATCGTGAACCGGCCGCGCTCGTCGGTGGTGGCGATGCGCAGGCTGTCGTCGGCGTCACCGAGGAATATGCCGATGCCGATCGAGTCGGCGCCGAGCGCCCGCGCTGTCATCACGGTGGCGCCAGCGACGGGGCGGCCGCGGGCATCGACCACGTCGCCCTCGATCCGGCGGCTCCCGGTCGCGCCAAAGGTGCGTACCGCTTCCTGCCACAAGCGCAGGATGTCGGGGTGCGCGTTCGCGAGATCGCCGAGGCGGAACCGCGCCGCCGCGCTCTGGATATCGAGGATGATGCGGAGGCGCGGCTGGCGGGTCTGCTCGGCGGTCGCGCGCCACTTCTTCGCATCCGCGACCACCGCCTCGAGGTCGGCGGTCTCGCAGCGGCCGAACCGCATGTTGTTGCGCGAGATGATCGCATCGATCTGGTGCGCCGTCAGGCCGCGCGCGCCGTAGGCTTCGATCGCAGCATCCGCGAGCCGGAACATCTCGGGCCACCGCCCGAGCCGGCGCAAGAATGCCGTCTGCTGCATGGCGAGCCGGGCCTCGAGATCGGGCTGCTTCACGCGCGCAACGGCGAGCTGCGCGCGCTGGATCGCCGCCTCGCCGGCGGGGCCGATCATCGGCCGCTCGGTGTGGTACTCGATGGCCGTGATCAACAGATCGGCGCGCAGCCGGTCATCGGCGCACTGATCGACGCTGCTCTCGGTCTGGTTCATCAGCGAGCGCGCACGCGGCACGTCCTTGGTGGACGCGTCGAATGCGAGCATCGCGATCACGCGCGCGCACGCGTCCGCTTTCGGGTTGCCCGCGAGGACGGCGATCTCGTCGTCGCCCGGGTGCTTGTGCTCGGTCTTCGAGCCCGCGTACAGGCCGTAGGCCGCGATGACGTCGGGCGTGGCGGCGAGCGCGAGCCGCGGCACCTCGGGCACGGTGGGCCGGCGGCAGATCGCGGGATCGATCAGCTCGGCCTGCAGGTCCTCGGCGGTCGGCGCCTGCGCGTAGCCCTGGCGCAGCGCATCGATCCGCGCGAGCACACCGTCGAGGCAGACCAGCTGTGCCTGCTGGACCTGCGCGGGCGCGTCGCAGACCTGGGCGCGCACGGTTTGCCATTCGCGGAACGCAGCGTCGAGCGCAGCGGCGTGGGCGTCGGAGCTCTTCGCGCGTAGCTCGCCGGCGATCGCGGGCGACCACACGGTGGCCAGGTCGCGCGCAGGCGGCGGACAGAGGCGCGGCGCGGTCCCCCCCGCGCGCAGGGCGACGATCGCGACCGCACCGGCGACCACGGCGCCGCCGGCGATCCCGAAGGCGAGGCCGGGGCGGCGCTCGGCGCGCACGAGCCGCGCGAGCAGCGCATCCATGCTCGGCCAGCGCCGCGCGGGATCCGGATCGAGCCCGCGCCACAGGACGCGGCGGACACGGCGCGGGATGCGCGAGGCGTCGAGCGCTGCGGGTCCGCGCGCGACCTGGGCGCGCAGCTCGTCGAACGTGGGGCCGCGATACGGCCGCTCGCCGCTGAGCGCTTCCCACAGCGCGACGCAGTACGCGAACTGATCGGTCGCCGGCGTGACCGCGCCGCCGCTCCACTGCTCGGGCGCCATGTACGCGGGCGTGCCGAGCAGTGCGCCCGTGACCGTGAGCCCGGCGAGCGCGCTCGGCGAGCTGGCGCGGACGGTCATGCTGCCGAGCGGCAGCGTCTGATCGAGCGCGACGGCGGCGGTGCCCTGGGCTTCGCGCGCGAGGCCGAAATCGGTGACGACGATCCGGCCCTCGCGGCTGCGCAGCACGTTGTGCGGCTTGAAGTCGCGGTGCACGATGCCGGCGGCGTGCGCGGCGGCGAGGCCTCGCCCGGCGGCGACGAACGCCTCGAGGATGGCAGCCGGCCGGCGCTTGTCCGCGCGCAGCCACTCCGCGAGTGACCCGCCGTGGATCAGCTCCATCGCGACGAAGTCTCGCCCGTTGGCGGTGCCGACCTCGTGCACGGTGATCACGTTGGGATGCGAGAGCCGCGCCATCGCACGCGCCTCGCGCATCAGCCGGTCCTTCGCATCGGCCGACGGCGCAGCGACTCGCAGCACCTTGAGCGCGACGCGGCGCTCGAGGTCCGGATCGAACGCCGCGTGCACCACGCCCATGCCGCCGGCGCCGAGCTCGTGCTCGAGGCGATAACGGCCGAGCGTGGGTCCGGCCGCCGACGCGCGGTCGCTCGCGCCTCCTTGTGTGGCGGACGCGGCCGCGCTGTCGCTCGCACTGCCGCCCGTGACCGGCGCCGTCGCGGTCCGCGCAAGCTCGTCTTCCCGAGGGCTCCCCACGCGCGGAACATACCCGCGGGGGCGAAAAGGCGCGAGTCGAGCCTAGGCCGAACGGCGCTCGCGCTCGAGACCACATGCGGCGGCGACCTCGTCGCGGTAGGCGAGCCAGGCCGTGAGCGTCGCTTCCATCGCGACCACGATCTCGAGGCGATCCGCCTCGGGCACGTGGTCGAGGATGATGCGCCACGCGGCGGCGCGATGGTCGCCCTCGACGCGGCGGTGCGCCTTGGTGAGCGCGAGCCCGTCGAGCGGCAGCCCGTAGTGGAGGACCAGCGGATGGCGCTCGAGCGGTGGCGCGGGCCGGCGAGGCGCCGCGGGATCGATCTCGCCGCGCTCGTGCTCGGTGCCCTCGAGGAACAGCGTGGTCACCGCGCACGCCTGCGCCCAGCCGCGGCGCTGGGTGCGATCGTCGAGCACGGCGCGGAACCGGGCCGCCGCCGGGGCGAGCATGATGCGCTCGAACCGCGCGAGGTCCATGCCGAGCCCGCGCGGATACTCGAGGAACAGCTCGGGGTGCGGGCGGCCCGCGATCAGCCCGCCGGTCTCCTCCTCGTAGCGGTTCTCCGCGAGATCGCGGCGCGCCGCGGCGATCGGGCACTGCACGTAGGCCCATCCGATCATCACGGGGAAGTCGCGCACGTAGGTCGCGTACTCCTGCTCGAAGTGCAGGTGCA
This sequence comes from Kofleriaceae bacterium, assembly GCA_035472155.1. GTDB lineage: Bacteria > Myxococcota_A > Polyangia > Haliangiales > Haliangiaceae > JABFXX01. Next base: position 8,640 of record DATIPJ010000721.1, on the reverse strand, counting down.
GGCGCTCGCGGCTGACCTTGCCCGAGGTGAAGTACGGCCACGCCCAGTGGCGCTTGCGCTCCATCACCTGGAGTAGCGCTTCGCAAAACGCAGTGCGGTCCACGATCTCAGCGTACGCCGTCGCCGCCGATCGACAACCGTGCACACGCGCCGCGAGGACGGCCTACCGTGTGCGCTGTTGGCCTCGTCACAAGCCGGAGTGCAAGAGTAGATATGCAGCGAGCACGGCGACGAGGATCGACAGCGTGATCGGAAGCACTCGCAGAATGCGGCCAGCCGGCGCGTGCGGGCGAGCCCGCGGCAGCGGCGGTGGTGGCGCGACGTTGGCGGCGAGCTCGCGATCGATGCGCGGCGTCGGCGGGATCGATGGCTGCAGCGCGCGCATCGCGATCGCCGCGGCGGGGCGGCGCTTGCCGCGCGCGACCGCGAGGTCGGTCACCGGGTGGCCGTGGTCGAAGTCGTCGGCAGGTGGCGGGACCGGCGGCTCGTCGTCGAAGTCGGTGCAGGCGCCGCCCCCGTGGCGCAGCTGGCGCGTGTGCGCGCTCTCGGACGCCAGCGGCTCGTTGGGGATGGCATCCATCGCATCGGGCCGCTCGAGACGCGGCATGGCGATCGTCGAGACGTCGCGGTCGAAGATCGAGGGGTCGTCGGGCGCGGGCGCGTGCGGCGCAGCGGGCGCGGGCGTCGCCGTGGGCCGGAATGCGGCGGCGGTGCCATCGGGCGTCGGCTCGCGCCGCAGCGTGTGCGCGAGCAGCCGCGGCGATGACGACGCCGGCAGCCGCGCCGGGGCCTCGCCGCTGATCTCGAGCTCGGCTTCGAGGTCCGCGGGGGCGATCGCAGTGGCCTGATCGCGAATCAGCGACTGCAGCTCTCGTCTTCCGAGCTCTGCAGTCGGGCGTGGCTCGTTCCGGCGTGCGCCACCAGCTGCACCGCGTCGGACGATGTGGTCACCCATGACGCAACGCTATCAAGGAGCCACGCACGACGAAACGACGTTGTCATCACACGATCTGCGTCGCTGTCGGACGGCGGGTGAACGGGAAATAGCTTTCGTATTGTTTGTGAGCTGGATTGGCAAGTTGCGGACGTGTCAGTGACCGTCAGCCAGCGTACCGTCGAGCTCGAGGTGGAGGGTCGCATTGCCCGCCACCGCCGACACGCTCGGTGTCGCACGACGGATCACCAGCTCGGGAACGCTCTTGTCCGCGCGGCCGAACCGGCCGACGAAGATCTCTGAGATCAGCCGTGCGAAGGTCTTGGTCAGCTCGCCCTGAAACTGGGCCGTTCGGCCGCGCACGCCGGCCACCAGATCGCTGTAGCACGGCACCAGCGTCGTCGCGCTGCGCTCGCACGACAGCTCGAGCGCGCCGAGGTCGACGGTCACGGGGGCAAGGGCGTGCGCCGCGAACCGGAAGTCGAGCGCGCCCCACACGCGGCCCGTGGTGGATGCGGCGCCATCGTGGATCGCAACGCTCGCCTCGGCCGATAACCGCAGCCCGTCGGGGGCGGCGGTGACCACCGGCGGCAGGCGGAGCGACAGCGGCGAAAGCCGCACGGTGAGCAGCTCGGTGACCGTTGGATCGGCGTTGAACCGGCGATCGAGGCCGGCGTCGGCGAGCCGGCGATCGAGGTACCCGCCGCGCCACAGCTCGTAGAGCAGCGCATTGAGCGCATCGAGATCCAGATCGAGCCCGAGCGCGCTGGATGCCGCCGGCGGCGTGCGCGGCCCATGGCCGAGGCGCGGCGGCAGGACGCGCGGGTCAGCGCTGCGCTCGATCGCGATCCCGAACGGCAGCGCGCCGTACGCCCCCTCGGCGATCTCGGCCGGCTCGTCACAGTACGTGAAGCGCAGTGTCTGGCCACCGGACAGCTCGAACGGCGGCGGCGGCGCGAGCACGGTGATCAGCGCGTCATCGATCTCGTGGCGCGCGAGCCGGGTCGCGAGGCCCTCGGCGCCGAGCCGGTCGCTCAGCCATTGCACCGTGCGGCTCTCGAAGGCCAGGCCGGCGCGCGCGGCGACCCGGAACGTGAAGTCGGCGGCGGACGGCGCCGGGATCAGCGCGACGACGATCGGCACCATGACGCGGTCGAACACCACCGTCGCCGATGCCCGCACGTAGCCGCTCGGCGCATCCTCGACGAGCGCGCGGTCCTCGGGGTGCGCGTCGAGCCGCGCCCAGCGCAGCGCGAGGTGCTCGATCCGCCTGAGCTCGCCGGCGGGGAACACCGTCATGCCGACGAGCTCGGCCTCGAGCGCGGCCCGCATCGCGGCGGCGATCGTCCCGGGGCCGGCCTGGCCATCGTCGAGCAGGCGCTGGCCCACGATGGCGCGGCCGACGCAGCGCGCCGCCGCCGGATCCTGGAACGGCCCCACCAGCTGCACCGCGCTGACCGAGCGCTCGATGCCGCCGCGGTAGCGCACGACCCAGCGCCGCCGGTGCAGCCCGGGACCGGGCGCCGAATCCTCGACGGCGATCCGGTGCGCCAGCGCGGGCGGCAGCGCGCCATCGAGCGTGAGGGCGGGCGACGCCGGCGGCCCGGGCACGTCGACGGCGAGCTCGGTGCCGCGGCAGCGCGCGGCGAGGCCGGCGAACGCCGCGGCGTGCGCGGCCACGATCAGCGCGCCGACCGCGGCCTTCACGCGCGAAACACCACGAGCACGGTCGCGAGCTCCCACGCGACGACCCACAGCGTGCAGGCGACGACGCTGGCGGTCATCCCGCGCGTCACGGCGTCGGCCTCGGGCTTGGCGGCGCCGCCCTTGGCGACCACGTCGCTCGCGATGCCCCACGCGTAGACCCAGACGAGGAACGCAGCGCGCACCGCATGGCGCACGCGCTCGGGCCGCGGGTCGAGCAGGTCGCCGGTCAACAGCTGCCACGCATCGGCGACGCCGTAGCTGCGACACACCAGCAGGCCGCCGGCGATCATCCCGAGCGCGAACAGCGCGGCGACCGCGAGGTAGCACAGCGCCGCCGCGAGCCACGCCGGTGCCCACAGATACGACCGGCGATCGACCCCGAGCGCCTCGAGCGCCAGCGTCTGCTTGGTCAGCCCCATCGAGCCCAGCCACGCATTCGTCGCGCTCCCCGACGCCGCCACGAACAGCAGCGCCGACACTGCCGGCGCGAGCGCGACCACATAGCTGCCGCCGATCTGGCGCAGCAGCGCATCGGGCCGCACCCCGGCGCCGCCGACCTTGCTGATCACCAGCAGCACGGTGTAGCCGATCAGCGTCGAGACGATCGCGTAAAACGGCAGCGGGCGCAGCAGCGTCTGCGCGACCACGCGGCGCGCCACGATCGCGAAGTCGCGCGGCCGGCGCACCAGCTGCACGGGCGCGCGCAGGGCCGCGACCGTGGCCACGCGAAACGGCGCGCGCAGCGGCTCGAGCCGCCGGGCCGCGCGCGCGAGCATTCGCCGCACCGGGGCCGCGCCCGCGGGCGGCGCGCGGTCGCCATGGCGCTCGAGGTGATCGACCAGCGTGCGCTCGAGCTCGACGAGCCAGCGGCCGCGCTCCTCCTCGCCGTGCCCCGGATCCTCGAGCGCGCCGGGCCAGCGCTCCGTGAACAGCTGCTCGAGCCGCCGGTGCTCGAGCGACAGCAGAAACAGCCGGTCGGCGATCCCGGCCGCGAGCGCGACATCGTGGGTCACCACGATCGCCGAGATCCCGAGCGCCTTCACCTGCTCGCGGATCAGCCGCGCCAGCATGCGCACGCGGTGCGGATCGAGCCCGACCGATGGCTCGTCGAGGAACACCAGCTTGCGCCGGCTCGCCAGCACGCGCGCCACCGCGACCCGCTGCGCCTGGCCCCCCGAGAGCTGCGTCACCGGCGTGCCGGGCGCCGCAAGCGTGGCGTCGAGCCCCACGCGCGCCAGCCACGCCGCGGCCTCGTCGGTGATCGCGCTCGCTGCGCCTGTGCTCGCTGCGCCTGTGCTCGATCTGCGTGCATCGCTTGGCTCATGCCGTGCGTGGCGCAGCGCCAGCTCGAGGTTGCCGCGCACGTCGAGGTGATCGAACAGCGCGCCTCGCTGCGGCACGAGCCCGAGCTGATCGCGGTCGAGCACGAGCTCCGCGGCCACGACCTCGAAGCCGGCGACGTCGAGCTCGTCGCGCTCGAACAGCACGCGCGCGAACGTCGACTTGCCGGCGCCCGAGCCGCCGAGCAGCACGACCACCTCGCCTGCTCCGATCGCGAGATCGATGCCGTCGATCAGCACCCGCCCGTCGGGGAGCACCACGCGCAGCCCGCGCACCGCAAGCGCGCTCGGCACAGCTGCCGGCTCGGCCACCATCTCCGTTCACCGTAGCACGCGCGCTCCTACGCCCGCCGACACCACCGCCTTCCCGCGGTTGCACGGCCCGGTGGCGCTGCGGCGGGCGCACTGCGAGATCGCTGTGCTCGTTGTCAATCGCAAAAGCGATCGAAACGTGGAACCGCCGCGCGATGCGGTTGTCGGAACGTTCGATCGCAACGCTCGTCGCCGCGCGGTCGCCCCGGCTGATCGGCCGCGATGGCCTGCGCGCGAGTGCGCGCGAGGTCGTCGCGGAGCGGCTGGCGCCAGGCGCAGCTGCGCCCACGACGAAGGTCCGCTCATGCCTCCAGCCAAGCTCGCGCTGTCGTTTCGCATCTTCCAGGGCAATCAGCTGATCCGCGAGGAGCGGCTGGTCCAGGGCGTGATCAAGATCGGCAAGGTGCCCTCCGCGCACCTGCGGCTCGACGACGAATCGGTCAGCCGCATGCACGCGATCATCGAGGTCACCGGCGGCGAGGTCAGCTTGATCGACCTCGGCTCGACGCGCGGCACCCACGTCAACGGCAAGAAGATCAACAAGGCGCGGCTCCAGAGCGGCGACGTGCTCGAGATCGGCGACATTCGCATCGAGCTCGCGATCAGCGATGCCGCGGCCTCGGCCCCGGCGGCATCGACCCCGGCGGCATCGACGAGTGCGGCGCCCTCGCGCCGGCCGATCACCGCCGGCACGGTCTCCATGGCCGCGGGAGAGCTCGTGACCCCGCTCGACCGGGCGCCCGATCCGGTGGCGTTCCGGCGTGCGGTGGCCGAGACTGCCGACGACGCCGGTGGGGCTCGCGCCGTCGAGGTCGCGGCGATGCTCGGCGACTCGGTGATCGGCGTGAAGCACTGCATGGACCCGCGGGGCGGCAAGGTCACGCGCACCACGTGGGCGCTCGCCGCCGCCGGCGTCGCCTTCCTCGCCACCTCGGTCATCGCCTTCGCGATCTCGGTGCGCACGGCATCCGACAACGCCAGCCGGCGCGACCGCTGGGTGCGCGTGGAGCACAAGCCCGAGCGCGCGTTTCGCCCGCAGCCGCTCGGTCCGGGCGTCGCGTGGGGAGCGTTCGGCGGCCTGGCGCTCGCCCTCGTCGGGTTGACCTCGGCGCTCGTGCGCGCGCGCGGCGAGCGGACCAGCCCGTTCTACCGGATCGGCACGGCGCCCGGCGTCGAGATGCCGCTCGAGAGCGCACCGCTGCCGGCATTTCCGCTCGTCGCACCGTCGGGAGACGACTTCGTGTTCAACTACGGCGCCGGCATCGACGGCGAGCTGATCGTGGACGGCGAGGCAACGCCATTCGACGCGCTCGCTGCCGCCGGCCGAGCCCGCCCGAGCCCAGCGACCGCGGGCGCGATCGAGGTGCCGATTCCGCCGCGGGCGAAGATCCGCGCGCGCGCCGGTCAGGCGACGTTCGTGATCTCGGCGGTCGCGCGGCCGCGGCGCCACACCACGGCGCTCCTCGCCCGCTTCGAGAGTCGCGCGATGGCGTACGTCGCCGCGTCGCTCGTGCTTCACCTCGCCGCGTGGGGCCTTCTGCAGACGATCCCGCCCGAGGAGGCCGCGCCGGTCGTGATCCCCGACTCGCTCGAGGAGCTCGCGATGCGCGCCGCGATCATCGCGATGGGCGACAAGGTCCCCGAGCCGATCGAGGACCGCGGCGACGGCAGCGGCGAGCAGCAGCCACTGCCGTCGATGGCGCTGCCGTCCGGCGCGACCGGCAACCCCGAGGCGCCCAGGGCCGACGGCCGCCTGCGCGTCGTGCGCAACGACGACCCACCGCGGCTATCGCGCGAGGAGGCGGTTCAGCTCGCGATGCGCGAGGGCATCCTGGGCTCCGAGCAGCTGCTCTCGGGCGTGCGGGCGCTGTCGGCGACGGCGGACCTGCCCAGTGGCTTCGACACCGAGAACGTCAACGGCCCGATCTACGGCCTCGACGGCCCGGGCCGCGGCAGCTTCGGCGGCGGTGTCACCGGCATCGACCTCGGTGGCGGCTGCATGAACGCCGACTGCACCGGCACCTACCCCGGCTCCGCGCGCTACGCGACGATCAACGGTGGCCCGCACGCCGGCGGCGACTACAAGCTGCCGTTCGGCAACGGTCCGCACCAGCGCGGCCACCAGCCGACGCCGCCGCACCTCGGCGACCCGGTCACCACGGGCGCGGGCTACGACAAGGCGATCATCCGTCGCTACATCCGCCGCCACATCAACGAGATCGCCTACTGCTACGACAAGCAGCTGCTCGCGCACCCCGAGCTGGCGGGCGAGGTCATGGCGACGTTCCTGATCTCTGCGTCGGGCGTCGTCCAGAGCTCGACGGCCAAGGGCTTCGACGCCAGCGTCGATGGCTGCATCGCGGGCGTGATCAAGACCATCGAGTTCCCGGCCACCGGCGACGGCGGCGGCGTACAGGTCAACTACCCGTTCCGCTTTCACGGAGCGACGCAGTGAATCGCGGCTAGCTCGCGATGCGGGCGCGCGGCAGCGTGGTGACGCGCAGCTGCGGCCGCCACAGCAGCCATGCCACGCCGCCGGGAAGGGCCCACAGCCCCAGGGTGATCCCGACGGCGTCGTAGTTGCCGAGCTGATCGACCGCGCGTCCGATCAGCGGGAACACGATGACGTACGCGAGCGACTGTGCGCACGCGAGGAGGCCTGCCGCGAACGACACCGCGGTCGGCGGCATGCGCGACAGCAGGTCCGCTGTCGCGATCGTGTACATGCCACCGCCGCCCGCATTCGCGATGCCCATCAGGATCATCGATTGCCAGGGCGTCGACACGTGCGGCAGCAGCGCGAGCGACATGGCGATCACGATGCTGATCGCAAACAGCGACCGCGCCGGAACGCCCTCGCCGCGGCGCTGGCGCGACGCGAGGTGGCCGAACAGGATCGCCCCGCCATCGAACAGGAGCGGCGGCAAGATCAGATACGTGCCGACATCGTGCTGCGTGAGGTTGAATGTCTTGACGAGGTACTTCGCCCCCCATGCTTGCGAGAAGCCGAAGATCGGCGCCGCGGCGATGATCGCGCACAGCGCGCGCAGCATGATCGGATGCGACAGCATCGCACCCAGCGACGGGCGCGGATGCTTCACGGTATCGCCGGCGGCGTCGAACTGAGCGCGCACGGCCTTGCTGCGCGTGACCGCGATCCACAGCGGGATCCACACCAGCCCCGCGGCCGCGGTGGTCAGGAACGCCACGCGCCAGCTCGCGTGGTAGTTGATGAACGTCGCAAAGGGCGGCACGAGCATGGCGCCGATCGACGAGCCCGTGAACAGCACGCCGAACCCCCGCTCGCGGTCGGACGGTGGCAAGATCTTCTGGATCGTTTGCGACGCGCCCGGAAATCCCGGGCCCTCGGTGATGCCCAGCGCGAGGCGCAGCACGAACAGCACGCCGTACCCGGGCGTCAGCGCATGGAGCGCGGCGACCACCGACCACGCGAACACCGACGCGACCATCCCCCGCCGCGCGCCCACGCGATCGAGCCACCAGCCCGAGAGCGGCGTCCCGACGAGGTACGCGATCGAGAACGCGGACTGGAGCCAGCCGTACGACTCGTTGTCGATCCCGAGCGCCTTGGTCACGTCCGGCGCCAGGACCGCCAGCGTCTGGCGGTCGACGTAGCTGACCGTCATCGTGAACGTCGCGACCAGAGCCACCGTCCATGCCATGCGCCGTGACAGCATGGCCGCGACGATACTCCCACTTGCGCGAGATGTGCAGACCAGCATTGCCGACCGCCTGGTAGGGACTGGTCCGCTCGCACGATGGGGTGGATCTTCGCGCGGGAGCAGGCGAACCTGATTGCGTATCTCACGACGCCGACCGCGAAGCCGCCGCGGGTGACGCGATCACATCCGCCGTCGTTCCCGGGCGTCGGGTCTAGCGATTATCGCTCTTGAGCGCGACTGCCCACTTGCGCCACCGGGGCTCGAAGATCTCGAGCTTCTCGCCGAGGATGGCTTCGAGGGCGGCCTTGCCGGTCGGGTCCTTGTCGTCCGCGACAAACTTCTCGTAGAACGCGGTGAGCTTGCCTTGCTCCTGCAGGTAGAGGAGGAGGTAGCGGGCGTAGGCGTAGGCGTCGAAGTCGGCGTCGTAGAACTGGTTGCGCGTGGTGCCGAGCATCCTCTCGAGCGGCGGCAGGCTCTGGTCGGTGATCTGCTTCTTGAGGTTGGGGAGGCGCCAGTTGGGGAGGCCCCAGATGTGGCCCTTCTTCTCGGTGGGGCGCTCGTAGAGCGAGGCGAGTCCCTCGTTGAACCACGCCGGCACGTTGGGGAAGTTGGCCTCCATGTACGGGTGCACGACCTCGTGGACGAGCGTGCCCGCGCCGGGCCC
>DATIPJ010000720.1:0-4888 GCA_035472155.1 Kofleriaceae bacterium | reverse complement strand
CGTTCGTCGGCGGCCCCATTGAAGCTACGGTATCTAGATCGGCACCAACGAACACTTGTCCTGTCTCCGTCGACGTTCGTCAGCGGCCCTATTGAAGCCAGCACTCTTATCGTCGTTCCACCACTGGCAAGAGGTCTCCGTCGACATTCGTCGGCAGCCCCAATTGAAGCGGCGAGACACACTACGAGGTGCGGGCCCGTCGCGCAGTCTCCGTCGACGTTCGTCGGCGGCCCGATTGAAGCTGCGACATGCCGAGCGGATCGAGCTGCTGGCGAACGCCGCCCGGCCCGATGGCCATCCCGAACATGATCGTCAGTATCGATCGCTTGGCCATCACACGTCCTTACCTTTCAACGCAGTCATCGCAGCGCACGCCGCGAGTGCAGCGGACGTGCCCGAGTCGTCGCGGCGGTGTGATTGACGCGAGTTGCCGGCGCTCGAGGGACGCGCTGGTCAGATCGTGCGTACGGATCGACGGTCGCCCGACGCGTCGACGGTGGCATCAGGTACGGTCAGGCAGCCGCGGGCGACGGCATTCGCCGGCATCCGAAAACGCAGCCAATGCGCGGCCTGCAGCCGAGCCCTGGGGATCAGCGGCCTTGGTGATCGTGCGCGGAGGTTACGCGAGTGCGCCGGTGCTGGCGTACTGCTGGGTCGCAGGGTCGTAATCGAGCAGCGTACCGACCACGCCCGCGGACCGTGCAATGCGCACGATGTCGTCGTGATTGGCGCGCACGACCATGCGGGGCTCTGCGCCCGCGACTTCCTGGGTCGATAGGAACTGCCGTGCCTTCACGACGTTCTTGAACACCAGGAGGTAGGTCTGGTCATCGCCGGCGCGGGCCATCATGGGGACCCGGCCATTGGAGTCTTGTGCAGCCAGCTCACCCTCGTTATGGATCAGCAGGACCCACAGGTTGGTGAGGGAGGGGTTGGCGATACGGCTCTGTGTCATCAAGTTCGGAAGTTCTCCTGCTCTCTCGTGGAGCGAGGGGATAGATGGAGTTTTTGGCGCGATCTGTCAAGACGTTCTGGTTTCCTCGTTGTAACGACCGGCTGTGCTTGACGTAGGCTCGCTCACAGGGTCCACTGCGACCCAGGTGGCTCGTTCTGTCATGCCGCGCCTCCATCTTCCCGTTTTGGCCGTCGTGCCTGAAGTCGCCGGCGTGACGCCGGTCGCGGGAGCTGTTCCGGCCGACCCGCTTATCGACGGATTTGCTCGCAGGATCCGGTACCTGCGGGTGTCGGTGACCGACCGGTGCAACTACCGCTGCACGTACTGCATGCCGGAGTCGCTCGGGGATCAGCTGGTGTTCGAGCAGCGCTCGGCCGTGCTGACGTTCGAGGAGATCGAGCGCCTGGTCCGGCTGTTCGCTCAGCTGGGGGTGCGAAAGATCCGGTTGACCGGCGGCGAGCCGACCGTCCGCAAGGGGATCGTCGAGCTCGCGGCGCGGGTCGCCAAGGTCCCGGGCATCGAGCAGGTCGTCATGACCTCGAACGGGCACCTGCTCGACGAGCTGGCGGCCCCGCTCGCCGCGGCCGGGGTGTCGGCGATCAACATCTCGCTCGACACGCTCGACGCGCGCAAGTTCCGCGAGCTGACCGGGCGCGGCGATCTGGCGCGCGTGCTCGCCGGCGTCGATGCCGCGGTCGCGGCCGGGATGCGGGTCAAGACCAACGCGGTCGCGCTCGCCGGCGTCAATGATGGCGAGCTGGTCGCGCTGTGCGAGCACGCGTGGGCGCGCGGCGCGGTGCCGCGCTTCATCGAGCACATGCCGATGTCCGATGGCGCGTTGTATGCGCCCGAGACCGAGCTACCCGCGGCGCAGATCCGGCGCATCCTCGAGGGCGCGCTCGGTGCGCTTGTACCAGCCGACCGTCCGGGCCGCGATCCGGGCCCCGCGCGCTACTGGCGATTCGCAGCTGACCGCGTGTCAGGGCGCGAGGTCGGCATCATCTCGGCGATGACGGAGCACTTCTGTGACGACTGCAACCGGTTGCGGTTGACCGCGACCGGCGCGCTCCACGCGTGCCTCGGCCACGACGATGCGATCAGCCTGCGCGACGTGATGCGCCGGGGCGGTTCCGACGACGATGTGGTGCGGTCGATCGCCGCAGCCGTGACCGGAAAGCGCGCAGGTCATACGTTCGACCTCGCTGGTACCGGCGGTCCGCGCAAACACATGATCGGCATTGGCGGCTGAACGCCAGGTCGATCTCAGGTCGATCTCAGGTCGATCTCAGCTCCTGGCTGCGACTGCGTGAGCTAGAACGCCTCGTATCCATGGAGTGAGATACGGAGCACGCGCGGAGCGCATTCACGCACCTCAGAAAACCAAGGGCGCGAAAAGAATCGGTGCTCGAGACAGACTTTGCGGTCATCGCTCAGCGATCGGGAATGGTTCTGATCATGGTACGGTTCCCCTCCACGCCGGGCACGCCGCAGCCTCGGGAGGCAAACCCCTATGAACAAGAGTACTTTGGGCAAAATCGTTCTGACTGCGGTTGTCGCGGTCGGAGGGGTCGGCTTCCTCGTGAAGTCATCGGTCGGAAGCGCGCAGCACTACAAGATGGTCGATGACCTGCTCGCCAGCGACATGACGTCGTGGACGGGCAAGGAGCTCAAGGTCCACGGCTGGGTCGAGAGCGGCTCGATCCACGAGAGCATCGTGAACCAGGAGACCCATCGCACCTTCCTGCTGCAGAAGGGCGGCAAGAAGATCCGCGTGTTCAGCGAGGGTCCCAAGCCGGATACGTTCAAGGACCAGTCGGAGGTCGTCGCGACCGGGCACCTGGTCCCCGCGGCGGAGCGCGCAAAGCTCGCCGAGTCGCTCGGCGTCGCGATCGAGTCCGACATGCCCTATGTGGTCGATTCATCGGAGCTGATGGCGAAGTGCCCGTCGAAGTACGACGGCGCGCGCGTCAATCAGCAGCCCGACCAAAACACCCCGCAGTTCAAGTGAGCCCGCGGTGACCGACCAAACACCGTTCTCACCGATCGCGCTGGTAGGCTCGATCGCACTGCTCGCAGGCTACGGCGTGGCCGCGTGGAGCGTCGCCGCCGGCATCGCCGGCAACGCCCGCAAGAGCCGCCGCCTGGTCAACTCCGCGGTCTATGGCCTCTACGGCTTCGCCGCGCTGATCGGCCTGGCCTCGGCGCTGATGATCTACGCGATGGTCACCCATGACTACGCGATCAAGTACGTCGCGGCGGTCAGCGATACGACGATGGAGACCTGGTACAAGGTCACCGCGTTCTGGGGCGGCCTCGACGGCTCGCTCCTGTTCTGGGTGCTCGTGCTGTCGCTATTCTCGGCGGTCGCGATCGCGGTCAACCATCGCCGCCACCGCGACATGATCGGCTTCGTGGTCGCGACGATCATGGTCGTGCAGGTGTTCTTCCTGTCGCTGCTGATCTTCACGAAGAACCCGTTCAGCACGTTCCTGACCTCGCCCCCCGCCGACGGCCAGGGACTCAATCCGCTGCTCCAGAACTACTGGATGGTGATCCATCCGCCGTCGCTCTACACGGGCTTCGTCGCGGCGACGATTCCGTTCGCGTTCGGCATCGGTGCGCTGGCGTCGGGCCGGCTCGATGATCTGTGGCTCGGCTCGGTCCGCGTGTGGATGCTGATCTGCTTCGGCTTCCTGTCGCTCGGCCTCATCCTCGGCGGCCGCTGGGCCTACGAGGAGCTCGGCTGGGGTGGCTACTGGGCGTGGGATCCGGTCGAGAACGCCGCCCTGATGCCGTGGTTCACGGCGACCGCGTTCCTCCACTCGGCGATCATCCAGGAACAGCGCGGCATGATGAAGACGTGGAACCTGCTCCTCGTCGTCATCACGTTCTTCTTCACGATCTTCGGCACGTTCATGACGCGCTCGGGGATCGTGCAGTCGGTGCACGCGTTCGGCGAGGACAACGTGCTGGCGCTCCAGTTCGTCGCGTTCCTCGCGCTGATCCTGGTCGTGTCGTTCGGCCTTCTGGTCTATCGCTCGAACAAGCTGTCGTCGAAGACCGAGTTCGACTCGTTCATCTCGCGCGAGTTCGCGTTCCTGCTCAACAACTGGATCCTGCTCGCGTGCACGTTCGTCGTGCTGTTCCTGACCATGCTGCCGACGATCTCCGAGGCGCTCGACGGCTCGCGCATGACGGTCGGCATCAAGTACTTCAACAAGATCATGACGCCGATGGGGCTGGTGCTGCTGTTCCTGTGCGGCGCGGCGCCGCTCCTGGCCTGGCGCAAGACCACGCGCGAACGGCTCTATGCGCAGTTCATCCTGCCGAGCGCGTTCATGGCGGTTGCGATCCTGGCGTTCGCGCTGTGGTTCCCCGAGACCAAGCTGCGCACGGCGATCTTCTCCGATTCGCTCGAGCTGCCGGTCACGCTGATCAACTTCGGGCTGTGCGCGTTCACCGTAGGGTCGATCCTCCAGGAGTACTGGCGCGGCGTCGGCGTGCGCCGCCGGCAGACCAGCTCGGACCCGCTGACCTCGCTGCTCGGGCTCGTCCTGTCGAAGCGCCGCAAGTACGGCGGCTACATCGTCCACCTCGGCATCGCCGTGCTGTTCTTCGGCTTCGCGGGCAAGGCCTACGACCGGCAGATCGACCGCACGCTCGAGAAGCCGACCGCGATGTCGAACGATCCGAGCAAGTCGAAGTTCCAGTTCGGCGAGTACGAGTTCCGCTACGAGCGGCTGATCCACACGTCCGACGACCACAAGGACGCGGTGACCGCCGAGGTCAGCATCTATCACCACGGCGACAAGGTGAACACCGTCTATCCCGCCAAGTGGGACTATCACAAGGGCGAGGGCCAGGCGACGACCGAGGTCGCGATCACCGTGCGCGGCGGGTTCTTCTCGACGTCGCCGGGCAACTGGTGGGGGA
>DATIPJ010000719.1:0-6406 GCA_035472155.1 Kofleriaceae bacterium | reverse complement strand
CCATGCGCCCCGTCACGCCATTCATGATGATGCCGACTCGCTGTACTGCCATGTCACATCTCCTCGCGACGGGCGCTGGTCGTCACAGATGCTGCGTGGTGACCCACTGATACTGGGCCATGACCTCCTCGGGCCGAACCGTGCGACTGATGAACATCAGGCTATCCATACGACAGTTGCACGGATTCCGCTCCTCGGTGTTCTGCGGGAAGCTGCCGCCGATCTTGATCACGCGCGGATCGGTCGCCGACGTCGGGTGCGGCCCCGGCCCCGCGATGCCCCACGGGTCGCCGGGAATCGTGTAGAAGCCGGGCAGCGGTCTGCCGTTCTTGTATAGCGCCATCGTCCCGTGGTCGAAATCGAACGTCGCGGCCAGGAACACCCACTCGTTCAGCGGCAACAGCGTCGGCCACGGGTCGCTGGCGGCGAACGTCTGCGAGGCGCCACCATCGATGCGACGACCCAGCGCGACCAGGTGCAGCACGCCCGAGACATTGATGATCTCGAGCAGCGCGCGGACGGCATGGCCCTCCGAGTCACCGGTGAGCACGCCCAGGAGGCCGATCGCGTTGTAGACGTCGTTCGGATCGGGTGTGTTCGAATTGAGGCTTGGATTGGTGCCGGTCATCTTGACCCAGCCCATGAGCGTGATGCCCCGGGCGGCGTTGAAGGCGTGCAGGCTCGGCACGCCGGTCGGCGAGTAGATGCCGGCCTTCCAGTCGTCCTCGCCGAATACGGTCGGATTCTGCTGCCCGAGCTGGATCGACGCGGCGCTCTTCATGTGCGCGCCATCGCGCACGCGCATCGCCTCGCCGCCATTGATCAGATCGATCTCGGTCGCGGACGAGCCGCGGTCGCGCTCGCGGAACAGCTTCCCGGTGACCGGCTGCTCGAAGTCGTAGTGCGCGACCATGCGCGACACGAGCGGTGGATACACATCGCCGAGCGGCTTGGCGCCGATGACCTTCCAGACCTTACCGGCGGCCTTCGAGAGCAGATAGAGGTCGTTGTGGCTGTCGGTGCTGAACCGCAGATCGACGCGGGCGTCGTTGACCAGCTCTTGCATCGTCATCAGCTTGCCCGCGCTGTCGAAGAGCTTCACCTCGTGGATCGTCGCGCGCGGTCCGCCGCGGACCATCTCGCGCTCGTTGGAATAGAAGATGCGGCCGTCGACGAGATCGCCGAACACGTACTTGCCGACGAGGGCAGGGGCGCTGGGCCCGCGATAGACGTAGCCACCGCTGACCGCATGACCGACGTCCGCCGTGCATGGGAAGTTGGGCGGTGGGTTGTGATCGAACGCGATCACCGGATAGACGTAGCCAGCGTTGTCGTCGGCAGGCAGCGGGAACAGGTTACATGGGTCATCGCGCTTGAACACGAACGGCCCTTCGCGCTCGCTCCAGCCGAAGTTGTCGCCCGGCAGGACGTCGTCGACGGACTCGACGTCCTTCTCTCCGATGTGGCCCAGGAACATGCGGTGCGTTCCGCCGGTGTCCCAGCTGAAGCGGTGCGGGTCGCGCATGCCGTAGGCGTAGATCTCGCCCATCGCGCCCGGCGTGGCCGCGAACGGATTGGACGCGGGCACACCATACTTGCCATTCGCGCTGTTCGTGCCCATCGGGTCGATCCGCAGGATCTTGCCGAACGGGATCGCGAGGTTCTGCGGATCGGTGCCGTGCACGCCCTGGCCGCCTTCACCGACGGCGAGATAGAGCAGCCCGAAGTCCGGATCGCCGGGCCTCGCGTTCGGGTTGAACGAGATCTGCTGGATCGCGTGGATGAACGACCCGAAGCCGATCCGGAGGATCTCGCGGCGCGTGCCCGAGAAGCGGCTCGCGCGCGTGTCGGTCACCGTCCACTCATTCACGACACTCTGGATCACGGCATTGGCCTGTGTGAAGTCCGGTGTCTTCGACGTGAGCGCGGCGAAGGCCTCGCTGTGGGTGGTGTAGAACTTCCCGTTCTGCGCGAAGTTGGGGTGGAACGCGACGAACCCGAACCCGCTACCGAGGCCGCGGCCGCTGAAGAAGTCGGGGAACTGGGCGCGGACATCGAGGTACGGGTCCGGCGTGCGCTGCTTGACCATGTACAGCGTGCCGTTGAGGTCGGGCGTGTACATGCGGCCCGAGCCGTCGGGGACATCGCCGATGAAGTTGATGCGCGCCCAGCGCACCAGGCGCGCGTCGACCGTCGGCGGGAACGGCTCGGACTTGGGGAACTGGGTGAATTCTTCGAGCACGAGCCCCAGGTCCGTCGGAGTCGGATCCTCCGGGATGGGATCGAGGAGCTGCTGAGCATCATCGGCCAGCAGCGACTGCGAGGGGACCGGAGCGAGCAACGCGAGATCGCTGACCACGCCGTCGCTCCGGTCGCAGACCTGTGCAGCCGCGGCGCGCGCGGCATAGTCCTGCGGTGCCGCGGATGGCTCGGCCGGAGCCGCCAGCTCGGATTGCTCGGGTCGTTCGGATGGGGTGGCGCAGGCCGCGGCGAGCAGCGCGGTCATTCCGACGGCTACCTGCACGACACCCGCGCGTGAACGCGACGTCTTCATCGGGGATCCCTTTCGGTCGGGCGCGAGCGGCTCGACAAGGGGCGAAGCTATCTGCCGTAGGTCTGGCCGTCAAGTGGCAAGCTAGTCAGGTGGCCTTACCAGTATTGGTGTGCGCATCCGCCCGGGCGGGACCTCCCAGCCGGTCACCGAGCCGAACACCCAGATAGAGGTCGCCGAGGCGCGGATCCGCCAGGAGCTCCGACGCCGGTCCGGACAGGTGCACCTTACCGAGATCGAGAACGCAGCCGATATCGGCGGTCTCCAGCGCGCGCCGCGCGTTCTGCTCGACGAGCAGGACGGCGGTCCCCGCGGCGCGCAGGCGGGCGATCTGCTCGAACACCGTGGCGGTTGCGCGCGGGTCGAGGCCCATCGAAGGCTCGTCGAGCATCACCACCTTGGGGCGCATCATCAGCGAGCGCGCGAGCTCGACCTGCTTCTGCTGCCCACCGGACAGAAGGCCCGCGAGCGACGTCCACCGTTCGGCGACGAGCGGAAACAGCGTGCGGACCTGCTCTGCGCGCTCGCGGCGAACCGCCGGGTCGCGCAGCGTGTAGCCACCGAGCAGCACGTTCTCGGCCACGGTCATCTCGGGAAATACGCTGTGCCCCTGGAGCACGTGCGCCAGCCCCGCCGCGAGCATCTGCTGCGGCCGGTGGCCGGTGACGTCGATGCCATCGATCAGGATCCGGCCGGCGCGCGCGGCGAGGAGCCCGCTGGCGACCTTGAGCACGGTGGACTTGCCGGCGCCATTGGGCCCGACCAGACAGACGACGGTGTTTGCCGGGACCCGGACGGTCAGCCCGCGCAACACCGGAGCCGCGCGGCCGTACGCGGCGTGGATGTCGACCAGCGCGAGCATGTGCTCAGACGCCAAGGTAGGCCTCCAGGACGCGCGCGTCGGATCGGATCGTCGACGGCGAGCCTTCCGCGATCGGATGGCCGCGATCGAGCACCACGATGTGGTCGCAGATCGACATCACCAGGTCCATGTTGTGCTCGACGATGACGAAGGTCTTGCCCTCGGTATTGAGCTGCCGGATCAGCGCGGCGAGGCGGTCGATCAGCGCCGGGTTCACGCCGCCCGCCGGCTCATCGAGCAGGATGGTCGCCGGGTCGGCCATCAGCACGCCGGCGAGCTCGAGCAGCTTCTGCTGCCCCCACGACAGGTTGCGGGCCTCCGCCTCCTCGAGGTGATCGATCCCCATGCGAGCCAGCCAGCCGCGGGCGCGCGCCATGTCGTCGGGGCTGCGCGCGCCGGCGAGCTGTGCCGGCAGGCCGCGCGCGCGGACGGCGACCAGCAGGTTGTCGAGCACCGTCATGCGGGGAAACACGCGGCACAGCTGGAAGCTGCGGCCGATGCCCGCGCGTGCGATGCGGTGAGGGGCGTACCCGGTGATGTTGCGACCGCGGTAGGTCACGCGGCCCGCGTCGGGCTCGATCATGCCGGTGACGCAGTTGAACAGCGTCGTCTTCCCCGAGCCGTTCGGCCCGATGAGGCCGTTCACCTTGCCCTGCAGGAACCGCACGCTCGCCGCACGCAGCGCGGTGACTCCGCCGAACGATCGCGTGAGCCCGATCGTCTCGAGGCTGTCGACACTCTCGGGGCTCACGGCTCGGCCTCCTCGCGGCTGCGTGCGAGCTCGGCGGCGCTGACCTCGCGGATCGACGCGGCGCGCGGATGGAGTCGCGTCGCCAGGCTGGACAGCGCCGGGATGACGCCTTCGGGCATGAACAGCACCACGCTCCCGAGCAGCGCGCCGGTGGCGACGAGGTGCAGCGGCGTGTCGCCGTACGCGAGCTTGCCGTACTCGAGGCCGGCGCCGACGATGAGGGCGCCCACGAGCGGGCCGAACAGATGCCGCACGCCGCCCAGGAGCGCCATCAACACCATGGTCGAGCCCGCCAGGACCGAGAACTGGAACATCGGATCGAGGTCGCCGAACCACAGCGCATAGAGGCCGCCGGTGAGCGCCGTGAAGGCCGCCGACACGACGAACGCGATCAGCTTGTACGCGAAGGTCGGGATGCCGAGGGCCTCGGACTTGTCCTCGTCCTCGCGGATCGCCTTGAGGCCGAGCCCGAACCGCGAGCGGTCGATCAGCCACCACGCCGCCAGCGCCGCGGCGACCAGCGCGGCGAACAGGTAGTAGAACACCTGGTGGTGCTCGGCGCGGTGCAGCTCGGGAAACGGGCGCGGCACGACGAGGCCGCGGGAGCCGCCGGTCAGCGACGCCCAGCTCTGGAACACGAGCAGGAGGATCAGGACCAGTGCGATCGACACGATGACGAACGATGCGCCGCGCACCCGCAGCGCTGCCGCGCCGATCGGGATCGCGAGCAGCGCGACCAGCCCCGCGGCGGCGAACAGCGCGACGAAGCTCGGCAACCCCGCGGCGGTGATCAACAGCGCAGTCGCGTAGGCCCCGAGCCCCGACAGCGCACCGTGCCCGAGCGAGATGTAGCCGGTGAATCCTCCGACGAAGTTCCACGAGGTGGCGAGCGCGGCGTAGTGCAGAATGCCAATCCCCACCGTGACCATGTAGGGACTGGCGGCGAAGCTCGGGAATGCCAGGATCAGCCCCGCGCCGACGACGATCGCCGCGCGCCGAGCGACCGGACCGAACACCCGGGGATCAGAAACGCTTGGCAAGCCGGCCTCCAAAGAACCCCTGTGGCCGGATCGCCAGCGTGGCGAACAGCGCCAGATAGAACACGGTCTGTGCCCAGGTCGTGCCGAGGGGAATCTGCAACAGGCTCATGGCCATGCCGAGCACCATCGCCGCGATCGCCGTGCCCGGCACGCTCCCCAGCCCGCCGACCACGATGATCGCCATCAAGGGGCCGATCCAGCGCCAGTGCAGCGAGGGATAGATCGTCGAGTCGAGGGCGAGCGCGGTGCCGCCGATCGCCGCGGTCGCGAGCCCGAGACCGAACCCGTATCCGGCGACCCGGTCGGTCGGGATCCCGACGAGCTGGGCCGCCTCCGGGTGCTGGATCGTCGCGCGCAGCGCGTGGCCGAGCTTGCTGCGGGTCATCACCAGGTAGAGCGCGAGCAGCGCGGCGATCGCCAGCGCAAACGCGATGAGCTTCACCACGGCGATCCGCGCACCGAAAAGCTCGAGGCTGGCGCTGCTGTACCCGAGCTGGATGCGGCGGTGGCTGCCGGTGAACACGGCGCCCAGCGCGCCCTCGATGGCAAGCGCGATCGAGAACGTCAGGAGCACGGACATCATCGTGCGCGTCGCCGGCCGCAGGCGCGCGAGCAGGACGCGCTGGAGGCCCACGCCAGCGGCGAAGAACAGCGGGACGGTGATCGGCAGCGACAGCAGCGGATCGAGGCCGGTCTGCTCGTGGAAGTACCAGGCGAGATAGGCCGCGAGGATCAAGAATGCCGAGTGGGCGATCATGATCACGCGCATGACGCCGAAATACAGCGTCAGCCCGGCGGCGAGGAGCGCGTACAGCCCTCCGAGCAAGACGCCGAGGACGAGGCTCTGAACAACCAGCGATGCGGACACCACCGGGGCGTCACCACGCAGGCTTGGGGAAGATCAGATCGGCTTCCTTCATGCTCTCGGGCAGGACGATCTGGATCTTGCCTTTGACCCACTGCTGGATCATGTGGGCGCCCTGCGGCCGGCCCTTGTCGTCCCACTTCAGGGAGCCGACGACGGTGTCGACCGAGTGCGTGCGCAGCCAGTCGACGAGCTTGGCCTGACAGGGCCCCTGCTCGGCGCAGCCGACCGCGGTGACCGCCGCCGCGACGACCTGGCCGGTGGTGTAGCCATTGGCCTCGTCCTCGTTCGGCTCGTCGCCGAACTGCGCCTTGTAGCGCTTCACGAAGTCGAGGTT
>DATIPJ010000718.1:0-3352 GCA_035472155.1 Kofleriaceae bacterium | reverse complement strand
CAAGAAGGTCCTGCCGCACCTGTCCGCAGACGAGCAATTCATCTCACGGTTTGTCGACGAGGCGCAGGTCGCGATCAAGCTCTCGCACGTCAACGTCGCGCAGGTCTTCGAGGTCGGGCGGGTCGGCGACGAGTACTTCCTCGCGCTCGAGTACATCGACGGCCGCGACCTGCGCCGCACCCTGGCGCTGCTCGCGCACCGCCGGCAGTGCCTGCCGGCGGACCTCGCACTGTTCATCGCGCGCGAGCTGTCCAATGGCCTGGCCTATGCGCACCGGCGCACGACCAGCGATGGCGCACTGCTCCACCTGGTGCATTGCGATGTCTCGCCGCCCAACGTGCTGGTCTCGTTCGAGGGCGAGACCAAGCTCATCGACTTCGGCATCGCGAAATCGGCAATGAGCGGGACTGCCACAGATCCCAAGATCGGATTCGGCAAGTTTGGCTACATGGCGCCCGAGCAGCTGATCCGCGGCGGTGTGGTCGATCATCGTACTGACGTCTACGCCGCGGGTGTGGTGCTCTACGAGCTACTGACCGGAACGCGGCTGTACGAGGCCGGTCCCGAGCCCGATTATCGCGCGCTCGCCAAGAAGGTCGCGCGCGGCGAGCACCCGCTCCCGTCGGAGATCGATCCGGCGCTCGCGCCCTACGACGAGCTCGTCGCGGTGGCGCTGTGCCCGAAGGCCGACGACCGCTACCAGACCGCGGCCGAGTTTCGCGACGCGATCCAGCAAGCGCTCGTCGGGATCAATCCGACGATCTCGACCGATCAGCTCGGCGCGTACATGCGCGAGCTGTTCGCCGACGAGATGGCCGCGCAGCGCGAGCTCCACGAGCGCGTCGCCAACGCGCACCTGGCCGATTTCCAGGACCAGTTCCACACCCAGACCATCGACACCGTGTCGTTCGCCGTCGCGCAGCTGCCGCTCGCGTCGCCGGAATCGACCGGCCGGGTGTTCCGGCGCAGCCGCACGACCGGGCCCAACCCGACGACGAAGAAGACCGTCACCGGCCCCAATCCGATCGCGCGCACGCGCACAGGGCCCACGCCCGTGGTGAAGCCGCGTACCGGGCCGAACCCGGTGACGCGTCACTGGACGCCGCCGGGCAGCCCGGTCGTGATTCCGGCCTCCGCGGCACCGAGCGTCGATGGCGAGTCGGTCAACGAGCTGTCGACCACCAGCGTGGTTGGCGTCGAGCCGCTGCCGCATGCGTTCGGCGATGCGCGGCGCTACCTGGTCGTCGGCGCGGCCGGGGTGCTCGCGCTGCTCGTGGGGTTCGCGCTGTGGACGCTCGCCGGCAGCAGCGAGGGCGATGCGGCACCGCAGATGCCGCGCGGCGCAGCGGCCGCCAACCCGCGAATCACCGTCGAGCCGATCCCGGTGATGCCGCACCCGGCCGGTCGGGAGGCCGAGGTCGAGCGGCAAAGCCGCGAGGTCCAGGATGATGAGCGAGAGCGCGGAGCGCTCGAGACGCCGCCCCACGCCCCCGCCGCCGCGCCACCCAAGGAAGCGCCCAGCGCGCTCGCCCAGCCGAGCCGCCAGGTGCCGCGCGATGTGCCCAGGAGATCCCTGCACAAGGACATGAAGCCTGCACCGCCCGCGCTCGCCCCGTTCACGCAGGCGCAGCTGACCCAGAAGTATCAGCAGGTGCGGCGCGAGTACGTCGGCTACAAGTCCAAGTTCGGCGCGCGCCTCGAGCGTGAATGGAGCGACCTCGCGACGTTCATCCAGTTCACGGACAGCGACGACGCAGGGCGGCGCGAAGCGGCGCGACGACTCGACGCGTTCCGCGGCCGTCTGCGGGAGTAACCTCCACTACTCCCTCGCTTCCGAGGATTTTCGTGTTGCGAAACCAACACGAAACATGAGGTGCGCTAACCATCCTGGGATGAAGAAGGTCGAGGCCATCATCAAGCCGTTCAAGCTCGACGAGGTCAAGGAACGCCTCGCCGAGATCGGCGTGCACGGCATGACGGTCACCGAGGTCAAAGGCTTCGGACGCACGGGCGGCAAGAAAGAGGTCTACCGCGGCTCGGCGTACGTCGTCGACTTCGTGCCCAAGGTGAAGGTCGAGATCATCGTTCCCAACGACAGCGTGCAGCAGGTGGTCACGGTGATCACCGAGGCCGCGCGCACCGGCAAGATCGGCGACGGCAAGATCTTCATCACGTCGATCGACGAAGTGATCCGTATCCGCACCGGTGAGACCGGTGAGGACGCCATCTAGATTTCGCCAGGAGGACATCACCCGTGACACCCAACGAGCTAAACGACTACGTCAAGAAGCATGGCGCGAAGATGATCGACGCGAAGTTCGTCGACTTCCTCGGCCAGTGGAAGCACCTGACCTACCCGATCGAGCGCCTGTCCGAGGGGCTCGAGGAGGGCTTCGGCTTCGACGGATCGTCGGTCGCTGGCTGGCGAGCGATCAACTCGTCCGACATGTTGATGAAGCCGGATCCGACGACCGCGGTCATCGATCCGTTCCTCAAGACGCCGACGTTGTCGATCCTCTGCGACGTGATCGATCCGATCACCCACGAGTCGTACTCGCGCGACCCGCGCAGCCTCGCCAAGCGCGCGGTCGCGTACCTCAAGTCGACCGGCATCGCGGACACCGCGTACTTCGGCCCCGAGGCGGAGTTCTTCGTGTTCGATTCGGTCGAGTACTCGCAGGATCCGAACAACTCGTTCTACAAGGTCGACTCCAACGAGGGCGCCTGGAACAGCAAGCGCGACGAAGCCGGCGGCAACAAGGGCAGCAAGCCCGCGATCAAGGGCGGCTACTGCGTGGTCGGCCCGATCGACCAGATCGCCGACCTGCGCACCCAGATGGTGATGACGATGCAGGCGGTCGGCATCGTCATCGAGACCCACCACCACGAGGTGGCATCGGCGGGTCAGTGCGAGATCGACATGAAGTACGACACGCTCGTGAAGATGGCGGACCAGATCCTCTGGTACAAGCACATCGTCAAGAACGTGGCGCGCCAGCACGGCAAGACGGCCACGTTCATGCCCAAGCCGCTGTTCGGCGATAACGGCAGCGGCATGCACACCCACCAGTCGCTGTGGAAGGGCTCCAAGCCGCTGTTCGCCGGCGACGCTTACGCCGGCATGAGCGACATGGCGCTGTTCTACATCGGCGGCCTGCTCAAGCACGCCGGTGCGATCTGTGCGTTCGCCAACCCGACGACGAACAGCTATCGCCGCCTGGTGCCGGGCTACGAGGCGCCGGTCAACCTCGCGTACTCGGCGCGCAACCGCTCGGCGACGATCCGCATCCCGATGTACTCGAGCTCGCCCAAGGCCAAGCGGCTCGAGCTGCGCTCGCCCGATCCGTCGTGC
>DATIPJ010000717.1:0-3590 GCA_035472155.1 Kofleriaceae bacterium | reverse complement strand
CCGGCGCCGGCGCGCTGTGGCCCAGGCCCGCGCGGTCGTAGACCACCGTCCGCACGCTGCTCAGCATGCGGACCTGTGGCTCGATCTTGTCCCACGCCGATGCGTCGTCGCCGCCGCCCGCCTCGAACACGACGGTCGCATCGCCCTGCCCGGCCACCTGGACCCACAGCTGCGGACCGTTGAGTTGCACCTGCTCCGGTCTGGCAGCCGGTGCCGCCGGCCCCCCGCCACACCCGAGGCAGATCGCCAGCGTGAGCAACGTCAAACGCATTGGTCGCAGTCATACCAGACACATCTCGCGAAGTGTAGGCGCGGGTTTCGCTGAACAACCGTGCACGTGGCCGTCGGCTGGCGCCGGCTAGCGCTTGATGTGCGGCTCGATGCGGGCGAGGCGCTCCTCGGTCGTCAGGTCGCCATCGATGCGGACGACGGTGCACTTCCGGCTCGCGAGCCAGTTCTCTTGCTTCTTGAGGCTGCGGCCGGTCGGCGGGCCGACGTCGTAGCGCGTGGCCCACTCGATGAATGCCGGATCGACCCGGCCATAGACCCGCATCTCGCGCTCGCGCAGCCGCGCGACCCGGATCGCGGTCTCCAGCTGGAGGAACACCACGAGGTCGAACGCGTCCTCGAGCTCGCGGCCCCAGCCCATGATCGAGCCGGCGACGACGACGCGCGGATGCGAGCGCAGCGCCTCACTGAACAGCGAGCTGCGGAGATCGCGATTGCGCTTCTCGGCGTACGGCGGATCCGTGGGCATCCAGTAGAAGTCGTCGGCGTCGAAGAACACGCCGTCGATCGACGACGCGAGCGCCCCGCCGAGCGTGGTGGTTCCACTGCCGGACGCGCCTGTGATCAGCACGCGCACGCGGCGCGCCTTGTGAATCGACTACCGCTCACGTCGAGGTCAGGCTCGATGATACACGCCGCGACGGCCGGGTTCAGGATTCCATGCGCGATTGGCAATGAATCTGACCGCACGCTGCCCGGGCATACCGGATCACGGCGACGTATCGTGTACGCAATGGATCGGTCCATCGTGCTGCTCGCCGCGCTGTCGCTGGCTGGCTGCGGCGCGCGCTGTCCCGAGATCGCGGCCCGGCGCCGCGCTCTCGTCGAGCGTACGGCGCGCGCGCCCGGGCCCCACGTCGAGGTCCGCATCCCGCTCGCGCGCGCGAACGCGTTCCTCGCCGAGCTCCTCGAGGCCGAGCCACTCGCGGTGACGCTCGAGCTCCCCAGCCTCGGGCCGCTGGCGCTGCCGGTGCACGACGTGACCGCCGTCGCGCGCGAAGTCCGGTTGCGCCCCGCCGGTCCCGATCGCGTGCGGTTCGCGCTCCGGATCGAGATCGAGCATGCCAGCGAGCCATGGACGGCGCTCACCGTCGAGACCGAGGTGAAGCCGGTCATCGCGCGCGACGGCGGCGTCACCGAGCTGGCGGCCGGCTTTGGCCCCGAGAACCTGCTCGCGGTCACGCCCGAGCTGCCGCCTGACGCCGAGCGCGCGCTGGGCAACGCGATCGCGCGCCGGTTGCCGGCCGCGGTGCGCGACCGCCTGCCCCAAGCCGTCGTCGAGCGCGGCGCCCACGAGCTCGCCACCCACCTCACCGGCGCCGCGTACAAGGCGCTGCAGAGGACGCTGCTGTCCCGGCTGAGCGAGGTCACGCGCCTGCGCGTCCAGCTGCCGGATGTCCCGATCGCCAGCGTCGCGCTGCATTCGTCGACCGCGCCCGCCGAGGCGCTCACCATCGGCATCGCGACGGATCTGCCGGTGCGCGCGGCGCTCGCCGCCGCCGAGCCCGCCGGCGACGAGGTCACGGTGCGGCTGTCGAGCAGCACGGCGGCCGAGCTCGCCAACTGGGCAGTCGACCGCGGCCACCTGCCCCGGCAGTACACGCGCAACCTCGAGCCCCGGCCCGACGGCGAGTTCCGCCCGCACTTCGATTACCTCGGCGGCGATCCGTTGCGACCGTTCAAGATCCACGTGTTCCAGGATCGCGGGGGCTGCTCGTACTTCCAGGTAGGGCTGCGGCTCCAGCTGCGCATCGTCGACGATCAGCTCGAGGTGACCACGCTCGACCAGATCGTCGAGACCGCCAACGCGTCGCGGGTGCTCGAGGCCGCGCTGTGGGTGAAGCAGCTGGTCCAGGGCTCCGTCGACCGTTCGCGGCGCGCCGCCGCCCACACCCAGCTCACCATCGGTAGCCGCGCATTCGCTGCCCGCGCGGTCAGCGCCCAGGTCGCCGGCGACGACATCGCGTTCGAGCTGCGCCTGGCGAGCGCGGCGCCGCGCGCCCTGGCGCCACCGGTGGTCCACTGACTGGCCGCGCCGCGCGCACCGCCCTCGATGGGTGTGGCGCGCCCGCGTGCGGTCAGTTGGCGATCACGGTGACGTACGTGTACGCCCCCGCCTCGAGCGTTGCGCTGGTGGGGCCGACGGCGCCGCCGGTCACAGTGATCGTTGCCGAACCCGGATCGACGTTCGGGAAGAACACATACGCGCCCGTGCTGCCCTTCGCCCACTTGGTGCCGTCGTAGCTCTGCGACTCGGCGTGCAGCGGCGAGATCGCAACCGCGCGCGGCGTGCCGGCGACATGTACGACCAGCTGCGCCTTCGCAGCGTCGTAGGTCGGGCCGATCTGCGTGAACATCATATTCTGACGCGCCTGGGTCATCGCCCGCGCGCTGAACGACTGCGCGTTGATCGCGATCACCGCCGGATCGGCGATGAACACGCCGCGGACCGGATACGCGCCCGCGAACTGCGCGCAGCGGCTCGCGTCCGCGCTCTGCGTCACGTCGACGGTCGTCTGGCCCTGCTGCGGCACGCAGACCTCGAAGCGGCCGTTGAAGTTCGAGGCATCGGTCTGCGCCGGCTGCCCGCGCACCGTGACCGTGGCGTTGGCCACGCCGCAGTCGCCGACCGAATCCCAGTCGACGATCTCACCGGTGAACAGCAGATCCGCGCCACAGCCCGAGACGACCATGTCGGGCGGCGTATCGGGGGGTGCATCCGGTGTCGACGAGCCACCGCCGCACGCGGCCGCTGCGACGGCGATCGCGGCACCGAGCACGGCAAAGCCGGCGTTGCGTTCCAATCCAGACCGAGCTGCGCGCACGACGGGCGCGGGACCGTAAGACATGGACTGACGCTAGCAGGCGCCCTCGCTCGCTGCATGCGCGAGTGCGCAGGCAACCGTCCTCCCACAGCCTGGGTCACTTCAGCAGGCAACCGCGTCGTGCGCCAGCGCGCGCTGTTGCGTCAGCGCTTGACCACCGGCGTGACGCTCGCGGGCGCCGCAGGTCTGGCGCTCGCCGCCGCGGTCTGCGCCGCGTCCGGCAGCGCGAGCTCGCCCAGGGCATCCTGGAACCGCACGCGCGCGAGCATGATCTTCTCCTCCTGATCCACGATCTGGATCGTGGCCTTCTGCACGCGGTCGGAGATCTCCTTCATCTTGGTCTTCAGGTGCCCCATCAGCTCGCCGCCGGTCTTCACCGCCTGCAGCGTCACGATCTGGCCGTGCAGGTCATCCATGCGGCCCTTGTAGTCGGCGAGCCGGCGCCGCAGGCTGTCCTGCTCCAGGGCGAGGTCGACC
>DATIPJ010000716.1:0-2927 GCA_035472155.1 Kofleriaceae bacterium | reverse complement strand
CTCGGCTTCGTCGGCACGATGCCGGTGCCACCCACGCCCGCGCAGCCGCCGCCGCGCCCGGCGATGCCGATCCCACAGAACATGCGGCAGTCCACGCCGATCCCCGCCGAGGTCCGCGCGGCGACGAATCAGGCGAAGTTCAACATCACCGGCGATCTTCCGGCGCTTCCCGCGTCCGCGCGAATGACCGGCGCGATGCCGCTCGTCGACGAGCAGAGCCTGTCGGGCGTGGACTTCGCGCTGCCCGAGTACGACGACTCCGATTTCTCGGCCGACATGGAGCCGCCGCCCGATCCGCGCACGATGTCGGCGGCCGGCGAGCGCCACGCCGAGGAGATCTCGAAGATCCTCGCCGAGACCGACGTCTACGTGAAGTACGGCCTGCACCAGAAGGCGATCGATCACCTGCGCCGCGTGTTCACGCTCGACGCCGATAACGTCGAGGCGCGCGAGCGGCTCAAGGACATCTTCGTCTCGCAGGGCCGCGAGCAGGAGGCCGAGGCCGAGCTGCTCCGGCTCGCCGAGGTCGTCGCGCCCAGCGATCCGGATCGCGCCGAGGCGTACCTCCAGGAGCTCCTCGCGATGAACGGGACGCACACCGGTGCGTTCGAGCTCGCGCGGCGGTTCCGGCTGCGCGTCGCGCGGATGTCGTCGATCAGCGCCGAGGTCGAGCTGTCGGCCGACTACGGCGGCGTGTCGATCGTCGACAGCGAGCTCGACGACATCGATCTGGTCTCGCCGCCGCGCGGGATGTCGGGCGCGCCCGCACGGCCGCAGAACCGCGACTCGATCGACGACTTCGATCCGGGCGAGCTGATCGGCGACCAGATGGCGCACGGCAGCCCGGCGCCCGGGCGGCCGCCGCAGCCGCCCAACGGCGACTACGCGGGCGAGACCGAGTTCGACCTCGACTTCGAGCCATCGCCGTCGCAGGCGACTCGCCAGATGGCGCCCGAGGTCGTCGAGGCACTGACCGCGCAGCGCGAGGATGACCACCCGATGATCGTCGACCGCCCGCCGGTGCGCTGGGCCGAGTCGCTCGAGGACGCGCAGGCGCTCGACGCGCAGCTCGACGACGCCGAGCTCGGCGACGACATCGATCGCCAGGTCGCGACCGAGCTCGCCGCTCAGGACCTCGAGGAGGACCTGCCGTTCGACCCCGACGAGGCGCGCGCGTTCGACGCCGCGGTGCCCAAGGTGCCGCAGGTCGCGAGCGAGACCGACGCGACCTACGTTCCGCGCTTTGACGACAACGATGTCCCGGTGTCCGGCCCGGCGAGCACGATCGACTCCAGCGGCTTCGAGGTCGCCGACGACGCGATGAACAGCTCGGGCAGCTACGACGCGGCGGCGTTCGCCGATCCGACCGCGCACAACACCGTGGCGTCGGGACCGCCCGGGTTCAGCTCGGCCGACCTCGAGCACGCCTCGCCCGCGCGCGCCGACTCCAACATGGAGGACGACCTCGACGAGGCTGAGTTCTACGCCAGCCAGGGCATGTACGCCGAGGCGATCGACGTGCTCAACGGCCTGTCCGAGCGCTTTCCGGGCCATCGCCTCGTGCTGTCCAAGCTGCGCGAGGTCGAGGCGCTCGCTGCCGGCGGCGGCCTCGAGGGCGACTCGATCGATCCGCTGGGCGGCCACACCGCGGGCAGCACCGACGCGCTCGATCTCGACGAGATCGAGGAGATGGGCGTCGAGCACCTGGTCGAGCTGGGCGACGATTCGGAGCCGGTCAGCATTCCGCGCAAGCGCCAGCCGACCGTGATGCTCGAGAAGCCGCTCGACGATGGCGACTCCGTCACCCACTACGATCTCGGCCTCGCCTACAAGGAGATGGCGCTGTACGACGACGCGATCAAGTCGTTCGAGAAGGTGCTGCGCGCGCCCGGCCGCGAGGTCCAGTGCCGCGTGATGATGGGCATGTGCTTGCGCGAGCAAGGCAACCCGTCGGAGGCGATCCACCAGTTCAAGCAGGGCCTGCACGCCGAGCCCACCGAGCGCGAGCGCCAGAGTCTGTACTACGAGATCGGCATCACCTACGAGACGATCGGGGACGACTCCGAGGCGCTGTACTACCTCGAGATGGTGCTCAAGCGCGATCCGCACTTCGCCGACGCGGCGCTGCGCGCCGAAGCACTGCGCGCCCACGGCGGCCGCGCGATGCACGCTCCCGACGACGACCTCTGAGTGGCCGGGAGGGGGCCGGGGGATGGTAAAGAGCGTGCATGGCCACCCGCACCGAAACCGACAGCATGGGCCCCATCGAGGTCGACGCCGCGCGCTACTGGGGCGCGCAGACCCAGCGCTCGCTCCAGAACTTCCGCATCGGCGGTGAGCGCATGCCGCGCGAGATCATCCTCGCGCTCGCCACGATCAAGAAGGCGTCCGCGCTGGTCAACCGCGACCTCGGCCTGCTCGCCGACGACAAGGCGCGCTGGATCGTCGCCGCCGCCGACGAGGTGCTGCACGGCGACCACGACGGCGAGTTCCCGCTCGTGGTGTGGCAGACCGGCAGCGGCACGCAGAGCAACATGAACATGAACGAGGTGCTCGCCAACCGCGCCTCGCAGCTGCTCGGCGGGCCGCTCGGCGAAGGCCGCCTCGTCCATCCTCAAGCCAAAAAGGATAGGAAATACCGGCTATTGTACAAACACCTCAGGCACGGATCTGGTCGAAAAAGACGAGGAAGGCAGCGCTGTAACAGAGGCAATATCATCGATCGAAAATGGATTGGAGATCGGCCTGCGATAGCAAACCGGCGTTGCCGCCAGGGAGATCTGGAAGCCGATGTCGTGCTGGGTAAGGATCGAAAACCCGGATTAGTGGTTGCCATTGATCGCAAAACCAGGAAGACATGGATCCGCAAAATAAAAAACAGAGAAGCGGGCCATGTAATGCAAAAATTAAAGAGCATCTGCGCATCA
>DATIPJ010000715.1:0-3507 GCA_035472155.1 Kofleriaceae bacterium | reverse complement strand
GTGCGTGCGGCGCGCGCTGATCGGCGAGGTCTCGACGCGCGGCTGCACGATCGTGTAGCCCGACGTGACGCGGCCGGTGCGCGGATCGGTGCGCGCGCGGTTGAGCGGATGCGCGAGCGTGCCGATCAGGCGCTGCGCGGTGCCGATCGGCAGCTGGGTGTCGCTGTCGAGCGTGACCACGAACCGGATGCCGGTGAGCCCGGTGGGATCGCCGACGTGGCGCGCGTAGCTCGTCGTCTGATCGCCGCGCAGGAGGCGATTGAGCTCCTCGAGCTTGCCGCGCTTGCGCTCCCAGCCCATGTAGCGCTGCTCGCCGGGGTTCCACCGCGCCTCGCGATGCAGGAGATGAAACGGCCCGGTGCCGCCGGCGCCGTGGCGGGCGTTCAGCGCGTCGATCGCGCGCGCGGCGAGCTCGAGCAGCGTCGCGTCGGTCGGCACCTCCTTGGAATCGATGTCGTCGGTGAGCAGCGCGAACTGCAGCTCGGGATCGGGGTTGGACAGGTAGTGCAGCTCGAGCTGGCGGCTCATCTCGGCGACGTCCTCGGGCCGGCCGAGCAAGGTCGGGATCGCGACCAGCGTGCGGACCTCCGCGGTCAGGCCTTTCGAGAAGTCGAGCTTGGGCAGCGTGCGCGGCGATAGCAGGCGCGCGAAGATCTCCTGGCAGATCGCCACCGCGACCCCCGAGACCGGGACGGCGGCGATGGCGATCGCGGCGATGACCAGCCCGACCGGTGCGCGGTGCGCGAGCACGCCGCCGAGCACGACCAGCGGCACCGCGGTGAGCACCGCGAGCGGCAGCAGGTACGACGGCGTCGGCCGTCGCGTCAAGGTCCGGCGCACACGCGCCAGCCCGATGGGGCGATAGCCGAGGCGCTCTTCGAGCAGCGCGCGGCCGTCGCCGACGAGGTAGTGACCGACGTGGCGCGCCCGATCATCACCGTCGCCCTGGTCGCTCGGGGCATCGACCTGGCCGGCCTGCGCAAGCGCGATCGCCAAATCGGCGACGTCGTGCTCGGCGCGCCCGGTGCGCCAGGCGAGCGCCTCCACGACCTGGCGGTACGAGTCGCAGGTCGCGAAGTCCATGCGCGCGTAGACGCCGGCCGGATCGCTGGCGAGGATCGCCTCGACCCGGTTGGCCTTGGCGAAGAACGCCTTCCAGTCGACGACGTCGAGCAGGCGGAGCGCGCGGATCGCATACTCGACGCCGACGCCGGGATCGAGCCCGAGGGCGTCGTTGTCCGGCGTGCGGACGTGGTCGCCGTCGCCGACCGGGCCGACCGGGATCTTCAGCTCGTCGAGGAATCGCACCAGGTGGCGCAGCACCGTCGTGCGCAGCATCGTCGGCAGCGCCCACAGCTCGGCGATCGTCAGCGGCGTCTGCTCCTGGTACGCGGCGACGAACCGGCGCAGCGTGGCCGGGTCGAGCTCGAGCCGCGTCGCGGCGATCAGCGCGCGGGCGAGCAACCAGATCCGGAAGTCGCCCTGCAAGGGCCGGAAGTCGCCCGCGCTCGCGGGGATCCACGGCAGGTGGCGCGCGAAGCCGCGCGGCAGGTCCTCCTTGATCTGCCGCGCCACGCGCCGGATCAGGTAGTAGTTGTCGAGGAACCACTCGGCAGCGCGCGGCACCGCGGCGTCGCCGGGCGGTGTGGTTGCGAGGTGGCGGCGCGCGTGCTCGAGGGCGCGCGCCAGCTCGTTCGGACGCAGCCGGGTGTGGGCGCCGGTCGGGCGCTCGGAGGTGCGGTGGCTGACTGCGAGCTCGCGCGCGCTCGTCTCGAGGGCCTGGGTCTTTTCGGCGCCGGGTGCGGTGCTCGCAGCCGCGGTCACACCAGCTCCGGTGGGAAGCTTGCGCGAAGCGGCGGCGCGGCACGGTCGCCGAGCTCGGGCGTGTGGAGCTCGGTCTCCGCGAGGTCCTGCAGCACGAGCAGCGGCACGGTCGAGTGCGCGAGCAGGTACTCGGTCACGGTGCCAAACGTCCGCCCGGGGTCGCACGCGGCGCCGTGCGCGGCGACCGCGATCAGATCGGCGCGCTCGCGCTTGGCGGTCTCGACGATCCAGTGCCGCTGGTTGGCGTGGTGCTCGACCAGCGTGCGCACGCGGGCGCCCTCGCGGACCAGCCGCGCGCGCAGCCCCTCGAGGTATGCCTTGGCGCTGATCTTGAGCCGCTGCGCCAGGCGGCCCGCGAGCTCGACGTCCTCGCTCGAGACCAGCCCGGAGGTCGGCAGCAGCTCCTGGGTGACATGGACGAGGATCAGCTCGGCGTCGTAGGCGGCGGCGATCCGCGCGGCGGTCGGCAGCACGCTCTCGGTACGTGGCGAGCCATCGAGCGGCACGATGATTCGCTGCGGCGTGCGCGTGGGCGGCTCCGCCGACGGCATGTGCGTGACGAACACCGAGCCGCGGGTCACCGCGACGACCTGCTGCACCGTGCTGCCCAGGTTGCGCGCGACCGCGTTGCCCTCGCCGCGGCTGCCCAGGACCGTCACATCTGCGCGCAGCTCGCGGGCGATCTCGACGATGCGCTCGGCGGCGCGGCCCTGCTCGAGGCGCACCGTGGCCGGTCGGCCCAGCGCGTGCGCGGCCTGCTGCTCGAGTTGCTCGAGCTTGGCCCGCGCCTCCTGTCGGGCGATTTCCCAGTCGAGCGCGTCGGGGTGGTGCGCCAGCGGCTGGAGCACGTGGAGCAGGGTCAGCTCGCTGCCCAGCGCCCGGGCGAGCACGATTCCGTATGCCAGGCACGCATCCGCGGGCTCTGATCGATCGACGCAGATCAGGATGCGGTGGCCCCGCATCGTCGTGGTATCGCGAGTCTTGGTGTCGCCGGGATGAACGAGCGAGGCTGTTTCCATTTTCGGAACCCCCAGCAAGAAGTCCGCCAACTTCCGCCGAGAGCACCGCGTTTCTTCGCGTACATGGCGTGCTTGTAGCGGCTCTTGGATTCACCGACCGCGCGCTATCGCACGGCGGGGCGCGAGCGCCCAATCACGCCCATTTGCGATCGAGCGAGCCCATCGCGTCAGCGCGCGGAGGCGTTGCGTGAGCGGCGTTCTCGTCGGCGTTTGGTGATCCGACGATTCCCGATCACGCCATAGCTCTTCAGCTTGCGGTACAGCGTGGCCGAGCCGATCCGGAGTTGCTGCGCGGTGCGCGTTTGATTGCCTCCGTTCAGCTCGAGCGACGCGAGGATGTATTCGCGCTCGACATCGCCCAGGGGACGCACGGCGTCGCTCCCGCGCAGCAGGGGCAGGGTGCGGCGGATCTCCTCCGGTAGATCCTCGACCTCCACGCGGCTCCCGCGCGCGAGCGCGACGGCACGCTCCATCGTGTTCTCGAGCTCGCGCACGTTGCCCGGCCAGCCGTAGCGCAGCAGCTGATCGGCGGCGTCCGGTACGAGACCCGAGACCTTTCGGCGCATCCGCAGCGCAGCGTCCGCGAGCAGCAACCGCAAAAAACAGCCAGAAGCTAGTGGAGTTCAAGAAAGGAAACGCTACATCACGCGCGCCAAGTTGCAAG
>DATIPJ010000714.1:0-15909 GCA_035472155.1 Kofleriaceae bacterium | reverse complement strand
CGCTCGATGAGGTCCTCTCGCTCGAGCGGCTGCAGAAATTTGCACTCGACACGCTCGATGTCACGATGCAGTTCCTGGTCGCGAAGACGCGCAAGAAAGTCGATGCGATCCTCCCGATGGCGACCCAGTTTGTCCACGGGTTGGTACATCCGCTGTTCACCGGCATCGACGCGGTGCGCTACACGCAGCTATCGCGCACGCTCAAGGTGGCGGAGGAGTACGCCGTCCGGCTGATGGAGCCGCGGCTGGGTCGCGAGAAGGCGGTCGACATCGCGAACCGGCTGATCCTGGCGTATCCGGAGCACGCATTCGCGATCGACTACAACGAGATCAAAGCGATCGGCCTGGACGTCGAAGAGGCGACCGGGACGGTCTCGGACGTCCTCGACGAGATGGTACCGATGCTGAGCCATGTCTCGGCGATCGGCACGGTGGTGAGCTGAGGACCAACGGGGGAACGAGGGTGCACGATGAGGGACCAAGACGATCAGCGGGAACGGAGCGGTACCGTGCGAGTCGCGGGCACGGCGGCGGACATCGCGATCGCGGTGACCAAACAGAACCGCGGGATGGCGTGGAGCGAGCTGCAGGCAATCGTGAGCGAACAGATCACGCCCTGGGGCGACGCACCGACGCACGCACGACCGTCGCAGCGCGGAACGTGAAGGACTGCGGCGATCGACTGTTCGCGCGAACGCTGTGACGATAAGTCCCGCGTTCGCCACGAGCCTGGACAATGCGGCACTGCGCGCTGTACCAGTGTGGACCGTGCGCCGAAGCGTGAGGTCCAGTTGACAGCAAGAGGCATTCCGGACAGTCATCGTTTCGTCGATATTTCTATCTCAATCAACGTACCGAAATGACTGTTCTAAGGGCAGCCGGTACCGTGACACCGGTGTTTTGCTGCACGATTGTAATCAGTGGCTATGTTGGAGATTTGACAATTTCTCCCTCATGCTTACGCAACGTGCGTGAGAGGGAATGTATGGGTGGACCAGGATGATACTGCCGCGGTCTGCGGCGTGCTCTTCGTGAGCGGCAGCACTTGCATGTCAGGCGTGTCAATTGCACTGAGAGTTGTTCGCAACGATAAGTTGCGACATCACGAGGTCATTGAAGGCAGGTGTTCTGAGCATTTCCCGTAAACAACCCATGCGTTGGGTCGAGATCTGAAGTGTCTCTGGGTGGCGTTGGGTGTCTGGAAGGAGAACCATGACGATGAGTCGGGACGAAACGAACAAGGCGGATTCCCTCGAGGACCAGCTGGTGCCCGGCACGGCCGCCGACATTGCAATCGCGGTCGCGAAGCGCAATCGCAGCAAGCCCTGGGACGCATTGCAGGTCCTCGCCGCGCGGCAGATCGCGCCATGGACGACCACGAGCGATCCTGAGCAGAACAAGAAGCATTGATTCGAGCCGTGCTCCGACCGAATCAATAGGATTGTTGATTCGCGATTGTGATCGCGATTCGAGATAGACGTCAGTAGTAGATGAACAGGCCGAGCTGGCCGTCGATGCCGGCGTTCTGGTAGGCGCCGGTGAGCGAGAGAGCGAGCGCCTGGGTGAACCGCCAGCGCAGACCGCCGGTGACCTGGTACGAGGCGAGGATCGGTTGCTTGGGCAGCCAGATCCACTCGCCCGAGAACAGCAGCGAGGCGTCGCTGGAGAGCCGCGCGCGTACGCCGCCCGCGGGGCCGACGCCGAGGCGGATCGGCGCGTCCGCGATGCCGCGCAGGCCGCGCGCAGAGACGAGCTGGACGTCGGTGGTGAACCAGCCGAGCAGGCCGCCGCCCGAGGTACCGAGCGCGGCGCCGGCGCCGCCCGAGGTACGGAATGCGGTGCACAGATGGCAGGCGCCGTCGTCGACGGTCACCGCGCCGGTCTGGATCTTCCACGACATCTTGTGCTCGAAGGCGTTCTGCGGCGACAGCGAAACGATGCGGACCAGCTGTGCGTCGTCGAGCTGGGCGCGCACGTGGTCAGGCCCGAACACCAGGCGCGCGGCGATCGGCAGGAACTCGAGGCTGGCCGTATCGGGGTAGCCGTTGGCCGGGTCGCCGAGGTCATGGAGGGTCAGGCGCGCGTTGAGGGCCAGGGTCGGGTCGCCCGAGGTGGAGAGGCCGCTGGCGATGCCGAGGCGGCGCGAGCCGTGTCCGCGATCCGGACGCTTGTCCTCGGGGATGGGGACGCGGAGCTCGGTCGAGCGCACCGCGAGCTCCGCTCGGCGCTCGAGCAGCAGCTGCTTGCGGCGGGCGCCCGGACCGTCGAGGTCGAACGGCAGCTCCTTGGCGAAGTGCATGTCGACCACGTCGGTCGCGGCGTCGAGGACCTTCACGCGGCGCTCGATCGGCAGCCTGGCGGGCCACGGCGTGGCCGGGTCGTCGGCGAGCGCTGCGGTCAGCTGGCGCTCGCGGCCGTCGAGGCCGCGGACGCGGGCGGCGACCTGGGCGCGGATCGCCGGGCGAAACGTCACCCTGGTGACCAGGCCCGGGGTGCTGGTCACGATCTTGACCGTGTCGGCCGGCGCGACCGGGATGCGCGTGCGCTCGACGAAGCTCGCCCGCGGTACCGCGGCCTCGAGCGCGCCGAGGATGTGGTACGAGCAGTTCTCGGTCGCGTAGTAGTAGTCGAACCAGGTCGAGCCGAGCTCCCAGATGTGGGCGACCAGGGTCTCGATCTCGTCGGGCGTGAGCGCGAGGTTGTACAGCCACAGGTCGCGCGACTCGAAGTCGTTGTACTTGCGGACCTGCATGTAGTACGGGACCTTGCTGAACTCGCCCGGGAACGCGCCGAAGATGCCCTTGACCGCATAGGCCACTGCGTTCGCGGTGTCGGCGGTGGCGGAGAAGTTGACCGCGTAGTCGAGTAGCTCGCGCTGGTCGTCGGTCTGCGACTTCTTCGAGTTGAAGAGCAGGAAGGTGTGGCCGAACGCCGACGCGGGGTTATTGAGGTAGTACGACGAGAACACGAGCGCGACCGACGACGCGTCGAGGAGCTTGCGGAACTCCTCGTAGCGGTCGCACGATGGGTGCGGAAGGCGCTCGCCGTCGATGTGGAGCTCGTGCACTAGCCAGTGCGTGCGCGCCGGGAACTGGCAGATCGGATGCTGCACGTCGCGCGGCGCGCCCGGCTGGACCTGCGCGAACAGCCCGCGCAGCGTAGCCTCGAGCTCGGCGCGTGGGCTGACCTTGCCGTCGGCGGCGAGGAAGAAGCTCGGCCCATCGGCCTCGGATTCGACCCCGCCGCTCCACGTCGACTGGTAGTGGAGAAGCTTGTGCCACTCGGGGCGCGCCGATAGCGCGAGCCGCCGCGATGACGCGAGCAGCTCGTCGACGTACGCGACCTCCGCGGGTTGCACGGTGGGCGCGAGGTGCTCGCGGCTGATCGCAACCACGCGGGTCGCGCATGCTGCGCATGTACCAGCCGCGAGCAGCACGACCATCCACCGAACGGTCCTCCCGGCCGGAGGACCGATGCGCTCGGCCAGAGGTCTCATCACCTTCTTATTGTGATGACTGTGATCGAAGTACGTCGATCAGATCAGCTTCGAGCACTTGAGCGACGCATCGGTCTTCAACAGATTCACCGTGGCGCTCGAGACCTGCGTGTCGCTCGCGGCGGCCGAGGGGAACACCGTCTTGAAGTTCGCCTGCAGCTTGGCGGCGACCGCACCCGAGTCGGCGCAGCCGGCCAGCTGGCTCAGGTTGGCGATCGTCTCGCCCTGACCGCGAGCGACATCCTTGGCGAAGCTCTGGCGGTTGGTCTCGACGTAGTTCTTGGCCGACGCGACGCCCGCCGACGGGGGCGCCGCGCAACCGAGCGTGCCGGTCGAGATGCCGAACGTCTGGTTGCCGAAGATGCCGTTGGTCGTGGCCGCGAAGACCTGCGTGAAGCCGGGCTTGGAGCCAATGAGCATGGCACCGAGGCCGCAGCCCGCCGGGCCGTACCCGTCGGCGCGGGCGACGTGGTCACCGGCGACGAACAACATCGAGGCAGCAGCAACACTCAACACGAGTTTCATCGATTTCATCCAGATCCCCCTCTTGAATAACAACGTGAAGGACGCGCAGCGTAGAAGCCCCTCGAGAACAGGTCAAGCCAACGCATCCACAAGTACGCATGAATG
This sequence comes from Kofleriaceae bacterium, assembly GCA_035472155.1. Taxonomy (GTDB): domain Bacteria; phylum Myxococcota_A; class Polyangia; order Haliangiales; family Haliangiaceae; genus JABFXX01. Next base: position 11,783 of record DATIPJ010000714.1, on the reverse strand, counting down.
CGTGTTATTTCCCGAGGCCTCCTCACGCTTGAACACCGATGGCACCCAGATGTGTCACCGCGCCCCCGAGGATCCGTCGCCCAGTTGCCACCCCGGCGCTATGGTCGCGCCATGAGGCGTACTCTCTGGATCGTCGTCCTCGTCGCTGGATGCGGTGAACCGATCTTGCGCAATGCACCCAAGCCGGATCCGGGTGCGGTCGCAGGCGTCGCGGCGGCGGCCGCCGCTGCCGTCACGCTGGCGTCGCCACAGACGGCCGCACAGCGGCAGGAGCAGCGGCAGAAAGGCGAGCCCGACAACCGCGGCGTGAAGGTCAAAGAGACCGTGCCGGCCGACGTGCTCGATCGACTCGACCAGCACTCGCAAGACGCCGGCGTCGACGGCGCGCCTGCACCGGGCTCCGCGCCTGCACCGGGCTCCGCACCTGCGCCGAATGCATCGCCATCCGCTCCCGCGTCGTCGGCCCCGGCATCGCCATCCGCTCCCGCGTCGTCGGCAGCGGCAGCGAAGTCGAAGGCCACGGGGCACCCGCCGGTGATTCCGCCGCCAAGTGAATACGCGCCCAAGCAGTAGCGGGCTCCCACGCGTCACGCGCACCTCGCACTCCCGCGCAGCGCCCCTCGCGCGCCCCGCGCAGCGCATCTCGCACGCCGGACCGCACGCGTCCCGTGCAGCTATTTCAGTGCGGTGAGAATCAAACCGTGAAACTGGTCGCCGCCGAGGCGGAAGATCCAGCCCACGTGGGAGCGGCAGCTGCCGCAGCTCGCGATCTGCCAGCTCCAGCCCGGGAACCACGAGAAGGCCTCGCTGGTATCACCGACGTACTTGCAGCCCGGCGCGGCGACGAAGCAGCCGATGCGGAAGGTGAAGCCGGCCGGGTTGACGAACACATGCTCGTGCGCGCCCGCCATCTCGCTGCGGTAGGCGCGCTCGGTGATCCGGTGTCCGCACACGGCGCAGCGCAGGGCATCGTCGCCGGCGGTCGTCGTGCCGCGCGCGGTGTCCGATTGCTCCTTCGCCACCGGCGCAGCCTACCTTGAACGGATCGGATCACGATCTAAGGCGCGAGACGAGCAGTCTGGATCGCCGCCAGCGCCGACGGACTTGCGAAGCTCCATTTGGAGATATCCGATCTGCCGTGCACGAGAACGCGCACGTATCGCCATGCATGTGGAGGCCTGTGGACGCTGACGGGCCGAGGACAACCACGCGCGGACCTCCGACCTATGATCCTCTCGTCGTCTACCAGCCACGAACCTGGTTGCTTCGCGAAGGTACAAACGCGGCGGACCTCCTGTTTCAGTGCGCGAAGTCCCCTAGACACCACGACAACCGCAGGCCGCCAAGCCGTCTTGACCACACGGTCTGCGATCATCGCGGGCCTATCGCCGTCGCGGTGCTGTTCATGTGTCGGTCCAGGCGGTGAGCGCGGCGATCAGAGCCTGGGTCGCTCCGCTGTGAAAGGCGCGGCGGCGGCGGATGAGCACGACGGGGAGCGCCGCGCGCGTGGCGATGCGCAGCACAGTGAGGGTTCGCGCGCGCAGCTCCTCGTCGACGCTGCTGGCGGGGAGGAAGGCCAGGCCGAAGCCGGCCTCGACCATGCGCTTCTGGGCGGTCAGGCTATCGATCGGGATCACGGTAGCGCCGGCGAGGCCGTTGGCGCCCAGCCAGTGCTCGAGGGCGGCGGAATACGGCTCGCGGATGGCGGCGCGCGGGGCGGGGAAGGTGATCCAGGATTCGCCAGCGAGGGCGGAGGGGGAGAGGCGGCGGCGGCGCGCGAGGCGGTGGCGCGGTGAGCAGACGGGGAGCATGGGCTCGTCGTGGATGTGGGTGGACACCAGGTCGGGATCACGGTCAGCGTGGTAGCGCAGGCCCAGTGTCGCGTCGCCGCGCCGGACCAGGGCGCTGACCTCGGCGCTGAGCGCGGTGCGCAAGCGCAGGTCGACGGCGGGGTGAGCTTCGCGGAACTGGCGCAGGCAGCGGGTGAGGGTTGTGCTGGCAAGGGTGCCGACGATGGCGAGGCTCACCGTTCCGTGGCCGGTGCCGCGCAGCGCGCCCACGGCCGAGATGCCGTCGCGCATCGACGCGAGCACGGCCTCGGCGTGGGGCAGGAAGGCACGGCCGGCCTCGGTGAGCACGACGCCCGTGCGGATGCGCTCGAACAGCGGCGCGCCCAGGTCGCGCTCGAGCAGATCGATGCGGCGGCTGATTGCCGGCTGCGAGAGGTGGAGGCTCGCCGAGGCACGCGTGAAGCCGCCGCGCCGGACGATGGCGAGGAATGCCTCGATGTGGTCGAGCTCCATGGCCATCAGGATAACGGATGGGATCGAGAAAAACGATGCATTGTACACATCGCGGGCGCGGGCCTAGGTTGTGGTCATGACATCGCTCACGACCGCTCCCACGACTGCCAATGACGTCCGATCGATCGAACCCGTCCGGCATGGCGCGTACCTGTGCTTCGCGGCGCCGCACAGCGCCCGCGAGCTCGGGCCTGCAGTGCGCACGCTCGCCCAGCGGCTCGGGCTGCGCAACGAGTACGAGCCCGGGTCGGATCACCCGCGCGAGGCGATCGCCTACCTGCGCCGCACCGAGGTCACGCCCGCACAGATCGCGGACGAGGTGCTCGCGCGTGCGACCGCGGTGGTGCACGTCGCCGCGCCGACCGCGGACCCGGTCGAGCAGGTCGTCGCCGAGCTCGGCCGCCTGCTCGGCCCCGAGGCCGCGCCGCGCGTGCTCGGGGGCGTGGTGCGGCCGATGATGTACACGGGCGGCGCGATGCACAACTTCGCCTATGCGCATCGCCTGCTGCAGCAGCCGGGAGCCGACGCGCCGCACGCGTTCCTCGTGCCGATGTCCAAGACCGAGGCGTGGTGGCGCAAGCCGTGGATGGAGCGCCACACGTACTTCCTGCCGCGCTACGACGACACCGGCCGCATGGTGCACGAGGGCCACGCGCTGGCGTCGGCCGCAGGCATCCCCGCGCTGATGCGGCGCACCTACAAGCACCCGAGCCCGCCGGCGCCTGCCGGCGCATACGACTTCGTCACCTACTTCGAGTGCGCCGACGATGCGGTCCCGGTGTTTCACGAAGTCTGCGCGGCGCTGCGCGATGTGGCGAAGAACCCCGAGTGGGCGTTCGTTCGCGAGGGGCCCACCTGGCACGGCCGGCGCGTCGCAACGTGGGAGGCGATGTTCGACTGACCGCGGCGCGTGCACGAGGCTCGACCAGAGCGACGCGTGGGGCGCGCAACAGGATCGGGTTGCGTGGCGGGCCGCACGCGGCAGGCTGCACACGGGCGTGGGCGTGCGGCCTGGACGCGGCGGTCGCGCTCGACGGAGTGCATCGCGAATCGCTGAGTTGCGCGCGGAAATCTTGCTCAGCTCCGCCGACCACGGGCGGCACGTCTGCTGCAGATTGCCGCGCGCATGCGATGGACCGCTTGTGCGTTTGTTCTGTTCATGGGGTGCGCGGTGAGCGCGCCCGGCGATGACGATGGCGATGCGATCGACACCGCGCACGTTTCTCAGGCGCTCAGCGCCGGGGTCAATGGCGATGAGTGCACCGAGAGCCCGTTCAACTGCCGGTTTCGCGCCGGCAGCTCGCGCGTGCTGACCGCGGGCGGCGACGACAGCTGGGGCATCGACCCCGGCGCGTCGGTGCGCGACGGCAACGGCGAGGTGATGGCGACCGAGACGCGCGCGCGGCTGACGTTCAACTTCGGGCAGACCCGCGCGCTCGCCGGCAAGGCGATGGCGCTCGCGCTGACGACGTCGAATGGCAGCGCGGGCTGGTATCCGATCGATCACATCCTCGGCGAGACGTCGTTCCGCGCGCACAACGGCGAGGTGAATGCCAGGGACCCGGGCATCGGCAAGATGGCGTGTTACCAGGTGCGCGATGCGCACGACCCGAGCATCGAGCTCAAGAAGGTCGTGTTCGACAGCATGTCGGGCATCGATGGCCACGAGCGCGCCGGCGATTACCTGCCGCTCGTGCGCAACAACGGGCGGCGCTCGGTGAATTTGATCTTCAGCGTGCCCGGCTTCGGGCTCGGTGGCGCGACGACCGATCACTTCCCGGCGGGGACGAAGTTCCAGCGCGTCGAGGTGCCGACCGATTCGGGCCGGCCGTCGATCGTGATCCCGCTGTGGGTGCAGGACAGCGCCGGCCGCTTCCGCACGCCGTCGGGGACGATGCGCTTTCTCTATGGCTATGTCCGGGCGGCGGACGGTGTGCGCCGGTTCGGCTGGATGGCGCAGGACGCGCTGGAGGTGTCAGCGACTGCTTGCCCGTGACACCGGCGAGACGTTCCAGATCGTGCTGGCGTACTCGCGGATCGAGCGGTCGGAGGAGAACCGCCCCGCGCGCGCGGTGTTCAGGATCGACGAGCGCAGCCAGGTCGCCGGCGCGCGCCACGCGGCCTCGACCGTGCGCTGGCAGTCGGCGTACGCGCGGAAGTCGGCGAGCACGAGGAACGGATCGCGATGCAGCAGGTCGTCGACCAGCGGCGCGTAGAGCGTGCGGTCGCCCGGTGAGAACTCGCCGCTGGCCATCAGCTCGATCACGCGCGCGAGCTCGTCGTCGGCCAGCTCGTCGGACGGCCGGTAGCCGCGGCGCTTGGCGGCGACCTGCTCGGCGGTGAGCCCGAACAGGAAGAAGTGCTCGGCGCCGACCGCGTCGCGGATCTCGACGTTGGCGCCGTCGAGCGTGCCGATGGTCAGCGCGCCGTTGAGCATGAACTTCATGTTGCCGGTGCCCGAGGCCTCCATGCCCGCGGTCGAGATCTGCTCGGACAGGTCGGCCGCTGGATAGATGCGCTGCGCGTTCTTGACGCTGAAATCGGGGACGAACACGACGCGCAGGCGGTCGCGCGCACGCGGGTCGGCGGCGATCGCATCGGCGACGCCGTGCGCGAGCCGGATGATCAGCTTGGCCGTGCGGTAGGAGGGCGCGGCCTTGCCGGCGAACAGGATCGTTCGCGCCACGCCGAGGTCGTTCCCGGTGCGGATGCGCTCGAGGAGCGCGATCGCGTGCAGGAGGTTCAGGTGCTGGCGCTTGTACTCGTGGATGCGCTTGCACTGGGCGTCGAGCAGGGCCGCCGGGTCGCACAGCAGGCCATGCGTGGCGCGCATCCAGCGCGCGAGCTCGGTCTTGTTGGCCTGCTTGACGGCGCGCCAGCGGTCCTGGAACGCGGCGTCGTCCGCGAGCGCCTCGAGGCCGCGCAGCCGCTCGAGGTCGCGCAGCCAGCCGTCGCCGATCGCGTCGGTGATGAGCTCGGAGAGCCGCGGGTTGGCCAGCGCGACGAACCGGCGCGGCGTGACGCCGTTGGTGACGTTGGTGAACCGCTCGGGCCACAGCTCGGCGAAGTCGCGCAGCACGGTCTGGGTCAGGAGCCGCGAGTGCAGCGCCGCCACGCCGTTGATGTGGTGGCTCGCGACGGTCGCCAGGTGCGCCATGCGTACCGTGCGGTCGCCGTCTTCGCCGATCAGCGACATCCGGCGCACGCGGTCGTGGTCGCCCGGGAACTTCGCGCGCACCTCGTCGAGGAACCGCCGGTTGATCTCGTAGATGATCTCGACGTGGCGCGGCAGCAGGCGCGCGATCAGCGGCAACGGCCAGGTCTCGAGCGCCTCGGGCAAGAGCGTGTGATTGGTGTACGCGACCGAGCGGCGCACGATGTCCCACGCCTCGTCCCAGCCGAGCTCGTGGACGTCCATCAACAGGCGCATCAGCTCAGGGATCGCGAGCGCCGGGTGGGTGTCGTTGAGCTGGATCGCGAACTTGCTGCCGAGCTCGCGGATCGGCTCGCGCTGCATCAGCAGGCGAATGCAATCCTGCAGCGCGCACGACACGAAGAAGTACTGCTGCTCGAGGCGCAGCTGCTTGCCGGCCGGGCTCGAGTCGTTGGGATAGAGCACCTTGGTGAGGTTCTCGCTGCGGATCTTCTGATCGACCGCGCGCCAGTACTCGCCGATCTGGAACGCATCGAGATCGAATTCCTCGTCCGCCGCGGCGCTCCACAGGCGCAGAAAGCTCGTGGTTTGCGTGCCGTAGCCTGCGATCGGGACGTCGTAGGGGATGCCCTTGACGCGGCGGTCGGGGATCCAGCGGATACGCAGCCGGCCGTGCGTGTCATGGGTGTGCTCGGTGATGCCGCCGAACCCGACTGGGTGCTCGAACTCGTAGCGCCGGACCTCCCACGGGTTGCCGTTGCGCAGCCAGCGATCGGTGCGCTCGACCTGCCAGCCGTCGCGGATGTCCTGGTCGAAGATGCCGAACTCGTAGCGCAGGCCGTGGCCGATCGCCGGGATATCGAGCGTGGCGAGCGACTCGATGTAGCAGGCCGCGAGCCGGCCGAGACCGCCGTTGCCCAGGCCCGGCTCCTCCTCGTGCTCGATCAGATCGTCGAGGGAGATCCCGAGCTCGTCGAGCGCGGTGCGCGCGGCGGTGTGCAGGCCCATCGCGAGCAGATTCGCGCCGAGCTGCGGGCCGATCAGGAACTCCGCCGACAGATAGATGACGCTGCGGTGCTTGCCCTCGAAGAACGTGCGCGATGATTCGATCCAGCGGTGGAGCAGTCGATCGCGCACCGCGTAGGCGAACGCGAGGAACTGGTCGTTGCGCGTCGCGACCTCGGGGAACTTCGCGAGCTCGAAGTAGAGCTTCTCGATCAGATCGCGGCGCAGCGAGGCCGCGTCGTCGCGAGGACGGGTGTCGTCGTGGCGCTCGATCATGCCCCACGGTAACGCATCGCCGGCTGTGTCGGTCGGGCCAGCGCACGGCTGTGACGCCACCGGGTAGGCGCCGCGCGGTGCAGCAGGTACGATCGCGGCATGTCGGAACATCGCGCCACGATCGAATGGACGGGCGGCGGGTCCGCGGGGGACTTCCTCAAGCTGCGCTTCACGCGGGAGCACCGCTGGACGTTCGACGGCGGCCACACGATGGAGGCCTCGGCGTCACCGTCGGTGGTGCCCGCGCCGTGGTCGAACGCCAAGGGGGTCGATCCCGAGGAGGCCTACGTCGCCTCGATCTCGAGCTGCCACATGCTGACGTTCCTCTATGTCGCGGCCAAGGCCGGGTTCGCCGTGGCGAGTTACCGCGACGAGGCGGTCGGTGTGATGACCAAGACCTCGGCGGGAGTCGCGTGGGTCAGCCGCGTGACGCTATCGCCGCAGATCACCTACGCGGGCGACAAGCAACCGACCGCGGACGACATCGCGCGTCTGCACCATGCAGCGCACGAGGGCTGCTTCATCGCCAACTCGGTGAAGACCGAGATCATCGTCGGGCACTGACGGTGCGCTGACGGCGGCTACTTCGTGAGCACCAGGTACGCGAGCACGGCGATCGCGGCGATCAGGATCGCGATCAGGATGAAGACCAGTGTGTTCGAGCGCGAGGGCGCGGAGAGCGGTGCGCTCATGCCCTGGGCGCCATAGCCGGCGAAGTGCTGGGCGCTCGGATGCATGCTCGGCGCGGCCATGTGGCCCATGTGGGGCAGTTGGTTGCTGTGGCCCTGGCTCATGTGGGCCGGCATGTGCGGCGAGTGCATCGGGCTGATGCGGTTGATCGGCCCCGCTCCGGGGTTCATCTGCATCCCGGGCGCCATCGGGTGCGAATTGGGCCCCATCATCGGGCGGCCGGTCGGCCCGGTCTGCGGCTGGGCGCCGAGCTGCGGCCGGCTCGGTGGCTGGAAGCCGCGCCCACCGGTCGGTCCCGTGATGGGAAGACCGGACATCGGCGAGGGGTGCCCATGCTGCCCGCTCGCGCGCTGGATCGACGGCAACGACGGGACGCTCGGCTTGGAGCCGCTCGACAGGTTGGGCTGGCTAGCGCGCGAGCGCACCTTGTTCTTGGGGGCTTCGGGCTCGGAGCCGCGGCCCAGGTCGCGCATCGCGCCGTTGACCCGCTCGGGCTCGGCGAGCTTGCGCTGATTGGACAGGAACGCGAAGTACGAGTCCGGCATGTCGTCGAAATCCATGACCAGATCGCACTCGTCGCAGCGGCAGGTCGGCGGCTCGTGCGGCGGCGGGCCCATGTCGGTCGCCTCGACGAGCAGGACCTTCTCCTCGTCGCACTCGGGGCAGAAGTACGGGACGTAGAAGCTCTTGACGACTCCGTTGCCGGTGAAGTTATTGACCAGGTTGATCTGCGCGACGATCGCGGGCGAGCACTCGACCAGCACAGACCGCGTACCGTTGTTCTCGAGCTTCGACAGCCAGTTGACCCAGTCGCGGACGCCGCACGAGTTGATGCGCTCGATCTCGCCCAGATCGATGACCGCCGTGCCGCTCGGGATCTTGTCGACGAGGTCGGCAAGCTCGTTGTCCTCGTCGATCACCCCGCCGAGCTTCACGAAGCTCATGTCACCGCGGTGCTGTATCGACGACTGGAACTTGTTACTCATCGCACCTCCGGGACGTAACCGCGGTAGTGGCTATTACACCACAACTCGTCGACGTCACCGCGACCCTCACTCTACGATCTGCATTTTGAATGGTCCAGCCTGTGCAGGTGGTTTTGAGGCGCACACATCCGACCTGAAGCAGCTGCAGTCGTCGAGGGCTCAGAGCGCGGTCAGCAGATCACGAAGCTGCTGGTAGTTGTCGCTCAGATAGAATCGCACGAGGTCCGGTCCGCCGAGGACAGAGCCCAGTGCGACAGTGGCATGGTGGCTCGAGAGCTCCTCTCCGGAGAGCAGTGCGACCATCCAGATCGCTGCGTGAAAATCATCACAAGCCAGCAGACCGGCGCGCTTCGCACACGCGTGCATACCGTCGATCCATGTGCCGGGGTCGACATCGCGCACCGCGGCGTGGCGGTCGAGGACCTTCTGCGCGTGCGGGTTCACACTGCCCAGGATCTCGGCGGCGGAGCTGTTGAGCTCGGGCTCCTGCGACATCAGTGCGCGCAGCAAGTTGCCGAGCTCGCGGCGCTGGCGGGCGCCGAGCTGGAGCAGGGTCGCGTAGCCGCCGCGGATCGCCTCGAACGCGTAGCCGAACAGAAAGCGCAGCGCGAAGTCGGACTCGGCGAGCAGCGTGCGATCGAGGACGAGCAGGCGGCGCGGGAACGCGGTCACGGCCGCCAGGCCCGGAACCTTCTCGCCGACGAAGATCTCGGCCTCGGTCTGGAACAGCTGGCCGACCTCGGTCGCGATCGAGATCAGGCGGGGCTCGCCGGCCGACACCGCGGGCTGCAGGTTCATGCCGAGCCCCGGCTGGACGACCAGCATCGATAGCTCCTGCGCGAGCGCGTCGAACACCTCGCCGAGCGGCTCGCGCGCGGCGGACGTGATGAGCAGCCGCGTGCGCGCCTCGGGCTCGAGCGGCACGCGCAGCGGCGCAGGGTGGCGCTGCGCGCGCAGGCGCTGCATCGTCGCGCGGTCCTCGTCCTCGGCGAAGCCGAGCAGGTCGAGCGCCGTGAGCACGCGGTTGGCGCGCTCGTTGTTGGCGGTGCGCGAATAGAACGAGGCGAGCAGGCGGTACGCGGGGGCGTGGTGGATGTCGCGATCGAGCACCTTGCGCAGCTCGCCGATCGCGCGCTGCGGATCGTCGACGGCGTAGATCTCGGCGAGCGCGACGCGATCGCTGGCGCCCTCGGGCTCGACGTTGAGGATGCCGCGGTAGGCCTCGATCGCGGCCGGGCGGTCGCCGGAGGCGAGCAGGATGCGCGCGAGGCCGCGCTGCAGCGGGATCGCGGCGCGCGGGCCGCCCTGCGCCATCGCAGCGTGCGCGGCGTCGATCAAGAGGGTCTCGGCCTGGCGCTGATCGCCGGTGTCGGCGGCGCGACGCGCGAGCACGAGCGCCGGTGGCGCGTAGCCCGGGTCGTACTCGATCGCGCGGCGGTACTGCGGCGCGGCGGCGCGCGAGTCGCCGGCGGCGTCGAGGATGCGGCCCTTGTAGTAGTAGTAGCGCGCGAGCGCGGCCGGGGTCAGCGGCTGGCCCGGGCCGGTCGCGAGCTCGATCACGCGGTCGATCGCGGCGCGCGCGTCGGTGAACCGCGCCGAGAGGTAGTACTGCTGCGCGAGCACGTAGTAGCCGTCCTGGTGAGTCGGCTCGAGCTCGATCACCTGGCGCAGCACGGCGATCGCGCGGTCGCTGTCGAGCTCGCCGTCGGCGTGGATCGCCGCCTGCTGCATGAGCGCGGCGATCCGGTCGGCGGGCGAGGCGGCGCCGCCGGTCACGAAGCGCTGGATCGCGTCGACCGCGTCGGTCCACCGCCGCATGTCGATGTGGAACTGGACCAGCGCCGAGAGCACGGTGACGTCGCCCGGCCCGAGCTCGAGCGCCTGGTGGTAGAGCTGGGCGGCGTCGTCGAGGTCGCCGTCGCGCTCGCGGATGCCGGCGCGCGCGACGTGGACGCGAGCGAGCAGGGCCACCGCGTCCTCGCGCTTCCTGTAGACCTTCTCGAGCTCGCGGTAGGTCGCGTCGAAGTCCCACACGTCGGGTCGCTCGCGCGCGAGCGCGCCGAGATCGTCGAGCGCCTCGGCGTTGAGCGGCCGGATCTCGAGCGCGACGATGAAGCTCTCGGCGGCGGCGCGCGGGTCGCCGGTCTTGCGCGCGACCACACCGCGCTTGCGGTAGAAGTCGCTGCGCGTCATCGGATCGCCGTCGCGCATCGCCTTTTGCGCCAGCGCGCTGGCGATCGGCTGCGCCTTGTCCCACGCGGCCTGGTCGTAGAACTGCTCGAACAGCGCCTGGTTGGCGGGCAAGCAATCGGGATCGACCGACAGCGCGCTCTGGTAGTAGTGCATGGCGCGCTCGCGATCGTTGAGCTGCTTGTCGTAGATCCCGCCGATCTGCGCGAACACGCCGGCGCGCTCCTTGTCGTCCTGCCAGAGCTTGACCTCGAGCTCGAGCGTCTCGATCACCTGCGGCCATTCCTGGCGGCGGCGGTGGAGGTCGCGCAGGCCGTGCACGGCGGGCAGGCACGACGACGACGTCTTGATCGCGGCCTCGTAGTAGCGGCTGGCGTCCTGCTCGCGGCCGAACTTGGCCTCCATCACCGAGCCGCAGCGGAAGTAGAGCAGCGCCTTGGTGTTGCGGTCGGTGGTGACCTTGATCTGGCGGCGCGTGATGTCGATGAACTCGGCCCACTGCTCGGTCGACTCGAAGATGCGGCCGAGCGCGTCGAGCGCGTCGCGGTTCTCGGGCTGGAGCTCGAGGATCTTGTGGTAGTGCTCGGTCGCGGTCTCGACGTCGCGCGCGCCCTCCTCGGAGACCCGCGCGATCCGCTTGAGCAGCTCGACGGCGGCGGCCTGGCCCTCGACGTTCTGCAGCCGGACCTTCAGGACCTCGATCAGGCCGGACTTGTCCTGGATGTCCTCGTAGAACCGCTCGAGCGACGACGCGGCGGCGGTGTCCTTGGGGTCGACCTCGAGGAGCTTTCGGTTGATGCGCACCGACTGACGGACGTCGGGCGCGTGGTCGCGGAGCAGTTGCGCCGCGGCGCGCAGGGCGTCGATCTTGCGCTGCGAGTCGCGCTGGACCTCGGCGCGACGCTCGTAAGCGGTGATGAGCGGCTGCCAGTCGGAGCGCCGGCGGCACAGGTCCTCGAGGGTGCGGACCGCCGTCGAGGGCTGCGAGTCGACCTCGATCACCTTCTGGAACGAGCTGACCGCGGCGTCGATCTGCGCGAGGAAGTTGAGCTGCACGTTGCCGCGCCGGGCGTAGAGGTCGCCGAGCCGGTAGGCGCGGCCGGCGCCGCTCTCGACGTACTCGATCGCGCGGTCGTAGAGCGCCATCGCGGCGGCCCAGCGCTCGGCCTTGTAGCAGAC
>DATIPJ010000713.1:0-10652 GCA_035472155.1 Kofleriaceae bacterium | reverse complement strand
GCGCACGACGAGGTCGGCGATCGGCTCGGGGCCGGCGTGGCGCGGCGCCTCGAGGCTGACCGTGCCGCCCATCGCGGCGATCGCATCGCGGAAGCCGGTGCGCGTCGGGTTGACGCAGATGCTGGGCAGCCGGACCTCGCGCGCGCCGGCGACCAGCGCGGCGATGACGAGGAACGCCGCCGACGACGGATCGCCGGGGACCTCGAAGCCGTCGCCGGCGAGCCGGCGGTCCCAGCCGCGGGTGTCGATCGCGGTGCGGCGCCCGTCGGTGGTGAGCGGTGCGCCGAGGTAGGCGAGCATGCGCTCGGAGTGGTCGCGACTGGGGCCGGGCTCGGTGACGGCGGTCGCGCCGTCGGCGTAGAGCCCGGCGAGCAGAACGGCGGTCTTGACCTGGGCCGAGGCCATCGGCAGCGGGTAGTCGATCGCCGTCAGCGGGCCGCGCGCCGGGCCGATCACCAGCGGCGGTGTGATGTCGCCGGCCGCCCCGGCGCCCGCGATCCTCGCGCCCATCGCGGCGAGCGGCTCGCTGACCCGCCGCATCGGCCGCCTGGACAGCGACTCGTCGCCGATCAGCGTCGTCGCGAAGCGCTGGCCGGCGAGCAGGCCGCACAGCAGGCGGATCGTGGTGCCCGAGTTGCCGCAGTCGATCGACGCGGCGGGCGGGCGCAGGCCGTCCAGGCCGGTGCCGGCGATGACGTGGGCCGCGCCGTCGCGCGCGATCGAGCCGCCGAGCGCGGTGATCGCCCGGGCGGAGCGGCCGTTGTCGGCGCCGTCGCCGAGGCCGAGCACGCGGACCGGCGTCGCCGACAGCAGCGAGAACAGGAGCGCGCGGTGGCCGATCGACTTGTCGCCCGGGACGGCGATCGTGCCTGACAGCGCGCGGGTGGCAGGTTCGACGACGAGCTTCATGGCGGATGGGCTCCTCGCGGTGGCACCGCGGATGAGGTTGGGTCGGTTGCGTGCGTTGCGTTGCGGTCGGCGTCGCGCAAGAGCGCGGCCGCGCGCTGGACGACGCGCTGCAGGCGATCGGGGCCGATGGCGATGATCATGCGGACCCACGAGCCGCGCGCGACGAGCTTGGCGCCCGCGAGCGACGCCGGCAGACCGAGGGCGCGGATGATCGGCTGATCGGCGACCGCGGACAGCGCGCCGCGCAGCGCAGCCTCGAGCCGGCGCGGCGCATCGGACGGGCGGCGGCGGTCGCCGCTGCCGGGGTCGGCGGCGTCGCAGTCGACGATGAGCGCGAGGTCGTCGACGACGTCGGCCCAGGCCGAGAGCTGGGCCGGCGCGGCGTCGAGGCCGGTCTCGTGCGCGAGGGCGACGCGCGCGTCGAACGGCAGGCGCGCGGTGATGCGCAGCGAGGCGCCCGGAGCCTTGTCCGGCATCGCGTGGCGGCGGAGCTCGAGGAGCTCGGCGGGCGGGTGGATCGCGAACTTGCGCTCGCCGGTGCTCGCGAGCGACACGCGTTGCTGCGCCTGATCGATCCAGTCGGGCGGGCCGACCGCATACACCCCATCGGCGAGCCGGGTCGCGCCGTCGATGTCGTGCGGCGCCTCGAGCAGCGTGAGGGTCGCGGCCTGCGCGGTGCCCACGCCGTACGCGGCGAGCACCATGCGATCGGCGGCGGCGAGCGGCGACGCCGGCACGCCCGCCGGCAGATCGGCGACGCGCTCGGCGAGCGCGCGGGTCACGACCTCGCCCACGACCGGGTTCGCGCGCAACCGCGCGAGGTCGATCTCGATCACCACCTGCGCGCCCTGCGGCAGCATCGCGAGCAAGCGCTCGGCCGCGGTCACCGGCTCCTCGCGCTGCTCGGCAGGTGCCGCGCGCCGGGCACCGCCGCAGGCAAGCGCCGCCGCGGCTGCCATGCATGCTGCGGCGCGGACGAGCGCGGGTGCGGTGTGCGCCGCCGCCAGCATCAGTGGACCGTGACGAAGCCGTCGAGCCATTCGGTGTCGCGGTCGATGACGCGCGCCATGATGGCGAAGCCGTTGGGATGGTCGATGAAGCCGGGCTTGCCGCGGCGCGCGTCGATCGCCGCCTCGGCGCGCTCGCGGCTGGAGTACACGCCGATCAGCTTGTACTCGGGGCAGCCGTCGCGCTCGTACTCGTGCCACGCGATCCAGATCGAGCCGGCTTCCTTCATGTCGCGAGCACCTCGTTGAGCGCGCCGATCACGCGCGGCGTGTCCTCATCGCGCGCGACGGAGAGCCGGAGGTGGTGGGTCAGGCCCCACGCGGCCATCGGCCGCACGATGACGCCGCGCTTGAGCAAACGCTCGTAGAGCGGCGTCGATGGCTTGCCGCAATCGATCAGCACGAAGTTGGCGAGCGAAGGGTAGATGCGAACGCCTGGGGCGCGGATCTCGGCGGCGTAGCGCTCGAGGGTGCGGCGGGCATGGCGGGAGCTGCGCGCGACATGCTCGACGTCGTCGAGGGCGGCGAGCGCGCCGATCATCGCGAGGCTGCCGACGTGAAACGTGCGACCCACGCGGCCCAGCACATCGACCACGGTCCTGTCGGCGACCGCGAAGCCGACGCGCAGCCCTGCGAGGCCGTAGGCCTTGGAGAACGTGCGCAGCACGATCACGCGCGGGTCGCTCCGCTGCGCGGCGATGCCGTCGGCGTGGTCGACCTCGGGCCACGCGGCGGCGTAGTCGCAATAGGCCTCGTCGATGACGAGCAGCGCGCGCGCCGGCAGTGCGGCGATCAGGCGCTCGATGCCGGCGCGCGGGATCACCGAGCCGGTCGGATTGTTCGGCGTGCCGACGACGATCAGCTTGGTGCGCGGCGAGATGGCGGCGATCAGCGCGTCGACATCGCACGCGAGCTCGGGGCTCGCGGGCGCCGCGACGAACGCCCGGCCCACGACCTGGGCGGCCAGCCGGTACGACAGGAACGCGAACTTGTGCGTGAGCACCTCGTCGGTCGGCTCGCAGGTCGCGAGCACGAGCTGATACAGGAGATCGTTCGAGCCGTTGCCGAGCGCGACCTGGCCAAGCTCGCAACCCAGGCGCGCCGACAGCGCGCGGCGCAGCGCGAACCCGCCGGCGTCGGGGTAGCGATGGAGCTGGCCCAGCGCAGCCGGCAGCGCGGCGAGCGCCCGTGGCGACGGCCCGAGCGGGTTCTCGTTGGAGGCAACCTTGATCGCGCCGGTGATCCCGAGCTCGCGCTCGAGCTCCTCGAGCGGCTTGCCGGGCTGATATACGTCGAGACCTGCGACGTGGGGAGGACAGAATGCGCTAGTCGACGCGTCGGGCACAGCCCGGGGACCGTACAACGCCCGTGGCCTCGGGGGAATGCCCGGCCCGCAGGACCGGTCTATAGTCACACCTCATGCGCCGCTCGGTTGTCTGGCCCGCCGTGGCCCTCGCGCTCGCCGTTCTCTTCATCCCGGGCGTCGCCGCAGCGGCGTGCGATCCATTCAACGAGTACCAGCAGCGCGGCTGGGCGTGGATGTACCTCGCGTCGTTCGGCTTCGGGTTCCAGACGTCGCTGACGCCGTGCGTGTACCCGATGATCCCGATCACCCTCGGCATCTTCGGCGCGCGCGGCAAGGACGTCAGCCGCGGCAAGGCGCTGTTGCTCGCGACCTCGTACGTCATCGGCATGGGCGTCACGTACGCCAGCCTCGGCGTCATCATCGCGCTGGTCGGCGGCCAGTTCGGAACGATCCTCGCGAACCCGTTCGTGGTGATCCCGATCGTGCTGCTGTTCGCCGCGCTTGCGGCGTCGATGTTCGGCGCGTTCGAGCTCAACCTGCCGATGTCGTGGCAGGCGCGCCTCAACCAGGTCGGCGGGCGCGGCTTCCGCGGCGCGTTCGCGATGGGCATGGTCGGCGGCCTCATCGCCGCGCCGTGCACCGGGCCGTTCCTCCTCGGTCTGCTCACGTTCGTCGCGACGTCGCGTAGCGTGGTCGGCGGCGGCTCGCTGCTGTTCATCTATGCGATCGGCATGGGCGTGCTGTTCTGGGTGCTCGCCGCGTTCGCGATGTCGTTGCCCAAGAGCGGCCGCTGGATGGAGTGGGTCAAGTCGGCGGGCGGGATCCTCCTCCTGCTCGGCGGGCTGTACTTCCTGAAGCCGCTGCTCCCGTTCATGCGCACGTTCGCCAGCCCCGAACCGTGGTTTCTCTGGATGTCGATCGCGATGATCGCCGTCGGGCTCGTGATGGGCGCGATCCACCTGTCGTTTCACGGCGGGCCGCTCGAGAAGCTGCGCAAGGGGCTCGGGATCGCGCTCGTGATCGCCGGCGCGTTCGCGGCGTGGAGCTACAAGCTGACCCCCAAGCTGCACCTGCCGTACGTCGTCGACGACGAGGCGGCGGCGTTCGCGAAGGCCCGCGCCGAGAACAAAGGCGTGATGGTCGACTTCGCCGCGACCTGGTGCGTACCGTGCGCCGAGCTCGAATTGACGTTCGGCGACGACGAGGTCCACGAGCTGATCACGAAGAACTTCGTGCCGCTCAAGTTCGACGTCTCCAACGACGACGCGATCAGCGCCGAGCGCCGCGCGCGCTACAAGGCGGGCACGCTGCCGGCCGTCGTGTGGCTCACGACCGACGGGCACGCCGTCGGCCGCATCAACCACATGATGGAGCCCGACGAGCTGATGCCCGTGCTGCGCTCCGCGGTCGGCCAGCTGCGCTCGGGCGGAACGCTCGCCGGCGGCGAACCCTGCAAGGACTAGAGCAAGCGGATGTTGGCGCGCAGGAACACCAGTGCCTCGCCCTGGATCGCCTGGTAGTGCGTCGACACGTCATTGACCGCGGCGCCGTTGCCGTTCTTGAAGAAGTAGCCCCACGACACCGGAACCGCGACGCCGATGTCGAAGATGTTGCTCAGGTGCTTGCCCGCGCCGAGCCGCCCCTCGAGCAGGAACGCCTTGTCGGTGATCTGCGCATTGTCGAGCGGTGGCATCACCTGCTGGCCGGTGCCCAGGCCGAACCACGCGCCGACGCCGAACTCGAAGAAGCCGCCCTCGTGGGCCTTCTGCTGCTTGGGGTCGCCGAAGTCGATCGTGCCGTGCACGCCGGCGCCGAGCTGCGTCCAGGTCGCGATCCGGTCGCCGTCGGTGAGCTGGTGGTGCTGGATCCATGCGTCGAGGAAGAGGAACTCCGCCCCGATCAGCCCGCCGTACACCAGGTGCGGCGCCTTGGCGAAGAACGCCGAGTCCTTGATGACCGGATCGCCGCTCGTGCCCTTGCCGTACGCGCCACCGCCGTCGGCCTCCACGAACAGCTTCAAGACATCGGCCGACGCGGGTGCGGCCATCCCGAGGACGGCCGCGAAGCACAGGGCGCGCATCATGCCGGCGATTGTCACCGGTTTCGGCGATGAGCGCCAATGGCGCGTGGGGGCTCGCACGCTATGCTGCCCCGGTGTTATCCCGGATCGCGATCCTCGTCACGCTCATCGCGTGCGGCGAGCACGACACCGAGCGGATGATCGCGATCAAGTCGAAGGTCTGCGCCTGCAAGACTGCGAGTTGCGCTGAGCAGGAGATGAAGGTCGTGCCCGAGCAGCAGATCAAGTCGACCCCGCGCATCCAGGGCCTCGCACGCGACATGATGGATTGCATCGCGCGCCTGCAGGAAGCCGAGCGGCCGAGCACCGATCCCGATGACGAAGGCATCGCGCCGCCGAGCAGCGAGCCATCGGCGCCCGCGCCATCGCCGTCGCGTTGACGACTACTTTCCTTCGAACCGCGGCTCGCGCTTCTGGAGGAACGCGGCGACGCCTTCGGTGAAGTCGCGGCTCTGGAGGAGCTCGAGCTGGCCGCGCGCTTCTCGGTCGAGGGCGGCGGTGAGATCGCCATCGAGGCCGGCGTAGACGGCGCGCTTGACCGCGCGATGGACGAGCGGCGGCCCCTTGGCGATCGCCGCGGCGAGCTCGTGGGTGCGGAGGCGGATCTCGCCGTGCGGGATGATGCGGTTCGCGAGGCCGAGGCGCAGCGCCTCGTCGGCCTGGATGAGGTCGCCCGTGAGCAAGAGCTCGAGCGCGCGGCCCAGGCCGATGATGCGCGGCAGATGCCAGGTGCCGCCGCCATCGGGCATGAGGCCGCGCTTGACGAAGATCTCGCCGAACACGCCGCGGTCGGAGACGATGCGCAGGTCGCACGCGAGCGAGAGGTCGCAGCCGAAGCCCGCCGCGGCGCCGTCGACGAGCGCGATCGTCGGGCGATCGGACTCGACGAGCGAGCGGATCACGCCGTGGAACGACTGGCGCAGGCCGCGCTCGAGCTCGGGCAGCGGCTGGACGCCGCGCGCCATCGCGTCCTTGAGATCGAGGCCCGAGCAGAACGCGCCGTTGGCGCCCGTGACGATGATGGCGCGGACGTCCGCGGGCACGCCGCGCACCGCAGCCGAGATCTGGTCGCAGATGGCGGTCGTGAGGCCGTTGCGCGACCTGGGGCGATCGAGGGTGATGGTGCGGACACCATCGCGGTCCTCGACGTGGACATCGGCTGCGGGTCGCTCGCTCTGTTCGGTCATCGCTTGTCCTCCGGGGTCGCTGGTCTGGGAGCTCCCGACGGCCCGAGGGGCTCGGGATCGAACATCCACTCGTCGTTGGCGTCGATCGGCGTCGCCAGCTCGGGGTCGGACGGGCTCACCGCCTCGGCCTCGAGCGCGGCGGCGACGTCGCCCGGCCGCTCGGCGGCGACCACCTTGGCGCCGAGCACGACGCCCGGCATGATGAGCGCCATCGCGGGCGTGATCACCACGTCCGCGTCGGACTCGTGCCCGAAGAACGAGGTGTGCTCGTAGTAGCGCACGACGTAGCGCACGACGACGGCGGTGGTCGCTGCGATCGGCACCGCGAGCACCACGCCGACGAAGCCGAGCAGCTTGCCGCCCGCGACCACGGCGAGCAGCGCGCCGGACTCCGATAGCCCGACGCGGTGGCCGACGATCTTGGGCGTGAGCACGCCGGCCTCGAGCAGGTGGAGCACGAGGATCACACCGGCGACCAGGCCCACGGTCTCGAGCGAGCCGCCGTCGGCGAGCGTCACGAGCAGCGCGATGCTCGCCCCGACGAACGTGCCGACGAACGGGATCACGGTGAGCGCGCCGACCAGGAGGCCGATCGGCAGCGACAGCGGCATGCCGACGACCGTGAAGCCGATCGCGTAGAGGATCGCGAGGATCGTCGTCACGATCGCCTGGCCGCGCACCCACCCGGCGACGACGCGGTCGATGTCGCGCGCGATCTCGCGGATGTCGGCGCGCCGGCGCGGCGGCACCATGTGGTCGAGCCGGCGCAAGAGGTTGGGCCAGTCGGCGAGGAAGTAGAACGAGAACACCGGGATCAGCAGCATCTCGGCGAGCACGCCGAGCACGCTGAACACGCCGCCGACGGCAGCGCCCGCGAACTCGCGCAGCGGGCCGAGCGCATCGCCCACGTTCTCGCGCAGGTGATCGCTCTGGACGTACGACTGCCAGTCCGACGGGATCTGGATGCCCAGGTGCGCGCGCGCCCAGTCGCCGAGGTTGCTGACGAAGCGCGGCAAGCTCGAGACGAACTCGCTCGCCTGCTGCGCCACGGTCGGCGCGAACATCGTGATCGCGACGGCGATGCTGCCGACGAACGACACCAGCAGCAGCGCGGCGCCGACGGGCCGGCTCGCCCCGCGCCGCACCAGGCGCTCGAGCAGCGGGTTGAGCAGGTACGCGACCCCGAGCGCGGTCAGGATCGGCGCCAGCACCCCGGCGAGGTAGCTGAGCACGATGTACCCGAGCACGATGAAGATCGCGATCAGGAGCCAGCGCACCAGTCCGAGGATCTGTGCGGTATCACGCGATGGCACGCGATCGGGGGGCGACAAGCGTTTCGGCTGTACCACAACCAGTGGAATTTTCCGAACGGCCGCGGTGCGCGCATCGAGGCGGACCGAAGTTTTCGGGCGCGGGCGCATCCGGGTACGCACCCTCAACGAATCTATCGCCCGGCCGATAGTGATAGCTGTGAGCGGATCCGGGAACAGGTTCGGCCGTCCCCGAACGGCCGAGGGATCGCAGGCCAGGCCGCGGAGCCCGTACCCGCACCCGGATGCCCAGCGCGCCACGCGCCGGATGTCGTTCGAGGAGCTCCGAGCGCTGGTCCTGGAGCTGATCGAGAACGAGCCGCGCCTGCGCGCCGAGACCGAGGACGACGCGGTCAACGAGTTCGACACCCAGCTGACCACGTTCCGGCCGGCCACGTCGCGGACGAGCACCCTGGACGAGCTGATCGTGTGGCTGCGTACCGCGCCGGCCCCCGCGCCGCAGGCGCAGCCGGTGATGCCGAAGACGCGCCGCCGGGTCTGACCGGTCGCCGTCAGCGAGCGAGCGCCGATGGCATGACGGCGATACCGTCAGCGTTCGTCAAGGATTCGACACGCGCGCATGAGATGTCGCGAAGCTAGCGCGCGGCACGCGGCGTGCTGTTGCGATCCGCATGCGGCTCGCCCCGATCGTCCGACGCGCGCGCGCTGTTGAGGATTCACCGGAGGCGTTGCGATGAAGGTCACCGCCGAGAGCGAGCGCTGCATCCGGTGCGGGTCGTGCGCGATCCTGGCGCCCGGTGTGTTCTCCGTCGAGCGGCGCGTCCAGATCGTGCGCCAGCCCGATGCCGGCGACGAGCGTGCGCGCTGCCGCGCCGCGGCGATCGTATGCCCGACCGGCGCGATCCGCACCGAGGAGGCGCCGTGCAGGACGTGATCGGCGAGGCCCTCTACCCGCAGCTGTTCGCGCAGGCCGAGGCGGTGCGCTGGCGCATGCAGGACCTGCCGTGGCGGCGGCTCGAGCCGGGCGCGGTCTCGGACGGGCTGCGCCAGCTGGTGCGCGAGATCGCGTTCTCGGAGATGACGACCGCGACCGCGACGCGCAAGTTCCTGACCGATTTCCCCGACGACGTCGACCTCACGCAATGGATCGCGGTGTGGTTCTACGAGGAGACCAAGCACCCGCATGCGCTGCTCGCGTGGCTGCACGCGCTGGGCGACCGGGTCGACAGCCAGTTCGTGCAGCGCGGCCGCGCGACCGCGCCGTTCATGCGCTCGCGGATCGGCACGCTGGTCACCAACATCATCTCGGAGATGGTGGCGTCGGCGGGGTATGCGGCGCTCGCGGCGCGCGCCCCCGAGCCGGTGCTGCGCGCGATCGCGCGCCACCTGGCCGGCGACGAGGCGCGCCACGCGGCGAGCTTTTACGTCTATGCCCGGCGCCACCTCGAGCGCTCGGCGCACCCGGCGGCCGACCGGCGCGACGCGCTCAAGGTCCTCTATCTGTGGTTCTCGGGCAGCGCGATGGTCGGCCACCCGGTCCACGAGTTCTACGGCCGCAACGAGCAGCGCGCCGAGGTCGGCGAGACCATGGAGCAGCTCGGCTTCAACCTGATGGCGCCGCGCGACCGGATCTTCCGGCTGATCGGCACGCTGCTCGACCTCCCGCTCGACGGATCGATGGATCTCGTCGCGCTCATGCAGACCCTCGACCCCATCGACAGGAGACCCGAACATGGAGCGACGTGACGTACTCAAGGCCGGCGCGCTCGGTGCGGCCGCGACCGCGGTCGCCGGCGGCTGCGCGACGGTGCCGCACGCAGAGACCGCGCCGATCGGTGGCCCCAGCAATGGGCTCTCGGGCGACGAGTTCCTCGGGCTGCTCGATCGCCAGCTCGGCTACATCGGCCACGCGCGGTTCGTCGACGAGTTCGTGACCCAGGCGAACGGGCGTGTGCGCGCCCCCGCGATGCAGCAGACGGTCAGCGACAGCGACGACGCGTTTCGCCGCATGTTGCGCACGCTGGTGATCACGCAGGGCTTCCGCGACCTGTCGGTCGAGACCCAGGTCGAGCCCGCGGTGCAGACCCGGATGTCGAGCCACATGGAGGAGGTCGATGCCACGGTGTTCGAGGTCGCCGACCGGCTCGCCGCGATCGACGCTGCGCAGCATGCCCGCGTGCAGCGCGCGCTGCGCGATCAGCCCGATCTCGCCATGCAGATCGGCGAGGCGGTCGATGCGCACGCCGCGGCGGCCGGGCTATCGGGCGCGCGACGCCGCCAGCTCCGCATGATGATGATGCAGACCGCGTTTCGCCTCAAGCACGAGGCGCCGGGCACGCTGATCGGCGAGTACACGCAGAAGGTGACGCGGATGCGCCAGGAGGGCGATCGGTCCGCGCTCGCGCTCGCGGTGTCCGAGCGCATCGGCCGCCAGGCGTTCTGGGCGTACCAGAAGCGGGTCGCGCAGGCGCCGGGTGCCTCGCCGCCGCCGGTGCCGGGGCCGCCGGTGCCGGGCGCGCTGCCGCCGCCGCAGGCGGCTACCAACCCGCACCCGCATCGCTACACCGTGCTCAAGGTCGGCGGCGCGATGATGGGCGTCGGCGCGGTCACGTTTGGCGTGAGCGCGCTCATCCTCAGCTCGGGCGGCTCCGACGGCTTCCTCATCGGGATCACGGTCGGCTCGATCCTGTTCGGGCTCGGGCTCTTGTTCCTCATCGTCGGCGCGCTGATCGCCGCAACGGCCGATTAGTGCGCGCCGCGGTGACCGGCATGGGGGCGGTGACCGCGCTCGGGCGCGGCGTGGCGCGCCAGTGGTCGGCGATGGCCGCCGGCGAGGACGGCATCCGGCCGATCGAGCGCTTCGCGACCGACGCGTTCGACGTGCGGCTCGGC
>DATIPJ010000712.1:0-4555 GCA_035472155.1 Kofleriaceae bacterium | reverse complement strand
CCGAGCGATCCGAGCACGAGCGCCCTGCGGCCGATTCTCGTCGCTGGATATAGCGGGGCCGCCATCTCGGTGGCCGCTTGGGATTCCATTGTTTTGGCTGCGCAACCAGGTGCGCGCCGCCACCTTGCCGTGACGCCCGGGTCGAGCCGAATCAAGAACGTGTAAAGATTCGTGCGCCGCGCCTGAAGATCTCAAGGACGGCATGCCGGACCGCGGATTCAGCTGTCGCGCGGTGCGCGCGCCTCGTCGACCGAGCCCGGCATGCGATCTGCTCCATGCGTGATCATGAGTCTCGCGAGAATTGCCCGCACACTGCTCGGAGGCACGTTGGTGCTTGCGGGCATCAGCCATCTGACGTTCGCTCGCCGCGCATTCAGGGCACAGGTACCCGATTGGGTTCCTTTGACGAAGGACCGTACGGTTGTCTACTCAGGAATCGCAGAGATCGCGCTCGGCGCTGGGCTCGTTCTCACCGACACTGCGCACCAGGCATTGATGGGTAAGATCGCCGCCGCATTCTTCGTCGCGGTGTTCCCGGGAAACGTTTCGCAATATCTGAACCGGCGTGATGCCTTCGGTCTCGACACCGATGCGAAGCGATTCGTTCGGTTGTTTTTCCAACCGGCGCTCGTGTACTGGGCGCTCAAGAGCACACCTGCTCACGCGTAGGTGCGAGGGTTAGGGTGCCGGGCCGGCGGCGGCGATTGCGCGATCACGCACGGTGAGCGGTGACGCGCGCGCGCTTCCCCCCGTGGCGCTCGAAGAAGTGACGTTGCTCGCGCCGCGAGTCCGCGCAGGAAGCCCTCGCGACGCCGATGGGTGTTGCTCGAGGGCAGCGCCTCGACCCAGTCGACCAGGGGATCAGGACGTCGAAGCGTTGGCGAGGGGACGCACGAGCTCAGCTTCGTGCCGGCGGCTGTCGGTTCCTCTCAGGGTAATCCCGGGTCTCGGCATCTTCGGCATCTTCGGCATCTTCGGCATCTTCGGGATCTTCGGGATCCGGCAGGCTCGGCCTCGGTAGTTGCCAGCAGGGCTCGGGGTCGAAGCCTGGTAGGGTGAAGCCTGCATGTCAGGCAGCTTCAAGTTCACGCTCAACGGCAAGTCCGTGCTTGTCGAGGGGGAGTCCACGAACACGTCGCTGCTGACGTACCTGCGCGCAAACGGCCACACCGGGAGCAAGGAGGGCTGCGCCGAGGGCGACTGCGGCGCGTGCACCGTCGCCATTGTGGAGCGGAGCGCCAGCGGGCAGCCGACCTACCGGGCGATCAACAGCTGCATCGCGCTGCTGCCGATGCTCGCCGGGCGCGAGGTGGTCACCGTCGAAGGCGTCGGCCGCCGCGACGCACTCCACCCTGTCCAGGCCGCGATGGTGAAACACTATGGCTCGCAGTGTGGCTACTGCACGCCAGGGTTCATCGTGTCGATGTTCGAAGGCTACTACCGCACGGATCTGCGCGAGCCGTGGCAGGTCAATGACCAGCTCAACGGCAGCCTGTGCCGGTGCACCGGTTACCGGCCGATCCGCGACGCGTTCACCGAGGCCCAGCAAGCGCGGCCGGCGCGGCCGGACGATCTGTTCCAGCTCAGGCTCCAGCGGGAGGTGCCCGCGCCAGCGGAGGTGGACTACGCCGCCGCGGCCGGGACGTTCCACCGACCCACCACTCTGGCGGGCCTGCTCGCGCTCCGTCGGGCGATGCCAGACGCCGAGCTCGTCTGCGGCGCCACCGAGATCGGCGTCTACATCAACAAGCAGGGCCGGCGGTTCCCGGCGCTGATCGCCACCGATGGCGTGCCCGAGCTCGCGCGCATCACCCGCACGGGTACGGCGCTGGTCGTCGGCGGCGCGGCCTCGCTCACCGCGCTCGAGGAATCGCTCGCGGGGGAGTTCCCGTCGATCCACAAGATGCTGATGGTGTTTGCGTCGCGACCGATCCGCAATCGGGCGTCGCTCGCAGGCAATCTGGTCACTGCATCGCCGATCGGCGACATGGCGCCGGTGCTCCTGTCGCTCGATGCCGCGGTCCGGATCGTCGGCCCGCAGGGTGAGCGCGCCGTCGATCTCGACGGGTTCTTCACCGCGTACCGCAAGACCGTGCTCGCGCCCGACGAGATCGTCCTCGAGATCGTCATCCCGCGGCCGTCGCAGCCGTCCGTCGGGGCGCGGCGGCTCGTCGAGTCGTACAAGGTGTCCAAGCGGCGCGAGCTCGACATCGCGATCGTCGCGGCCGGCTTCGCGGTCGACATCGACGCGGGCGGCCTCGTGACCCGCGCCCGCCTGGCCTACGGCGGTGTCGGTCCCACGCCGGTCCGAGCCCGCAAGACCGAGGCGTTCCTCGTCGGCAGACCGTGGAACGCGGCGACCGTCCGAGCGGCACAGGCGGTGCTCGCCGGCGAGTTCACGCCGATCGACGATGTCCGCGCGGGCGTCGCGTTCCGCCGGGGCCTCATCGTCAGCTTGTTCGAGAAGTTCTGGCTAGGCGAGACCAGCGCCGGCCAGGACGACGTGCTGAGCTTCTCGCCGGGGAAAGCGGTCGTTGACCTCGGGGGCGACCGCGCCAGCTTCGCGCTGAAGCACGAGAGCGCCATCGGCCACGTCACCGGCTCGGCCATTTACGTCGACGACCAGGCGCGGCGGCGACCCATGCTCGAGATGTGGCCGGTGTTGTCCAAGCACGCGCACGCAGCTCTCGACAAGGTCGACACCAGCGCCGCGTGTGCGATGCCGGGCATCGCGTGCGTGCTGACGGCTGCCGACGTGCCCGGCGAGAACGACGTCGGCGCGATCCGCAAGGACGAGCCGTTGCTTGCCAAGGGCGAGGTCCACTATCACGGCCAGCTCATCGCGGTCGTGGTGGGTGACACGCTGGAAGCGTGCAAAGCGGCGGCGAAGGCCGTCGAGGTCACGTACACGCCCCTGCCGGCGATCCTCACCATCGCGCAGGCGATCGAAGCGTCGAGCTACCACACCGAGCCGCACGTCATCCGGCGCGGCGACTGCGACGCCGCGCTGCGCGCGAGCCCCTACACCCTCGCGGGCGACCTCCACATCGGCGGCCAGGAGCACTTCTACCTGGAGGCCCACGCCGCGTGGGCAGAGTGCGGCGACGATGACGACGTCTTCGTGTGCTCGTCGACGCAGCACCCCTCGGAGATCCAGGCGGTGATCTCGCACGTGCTCCACGTCCCGCGCAACAAGGTCGTGGTCGAGGCGCCGCGCATGGGCGGCGGCTTCGGCGGCAAGGAGACCCAGGGCAACACCTGGGCGGCGCTCGTGGCGCTGGCCGCCACCAAGACGCGCCGGCCGGTCCGCGTGCAGCTCGATCGCGACGTCGACATGACCGTCACCGGCAAGCGCCATCCGTTCTTCGGTCGCTTCGCGGTCGGGTTCGACAACGACGGTCGGCTCACGGCGGCGAGGATCGACCTGGTGTCCGACGGTGGCTGGGCGCTCGACCTGTCCGAGTCGATCCTCGACCGCGCGCTGTTCCATCTCGACAACGGCTATTACATCCCGGCAGTCCACGCCAGCGGGCGCGTCGGGCGCACCAACAACGTCTCGCACACCGCCTTCCGCGGCTTCGGCGGCCCGCAGGGGATGCTGATGATCGAGGAGGTGCTCGATCGCATCGCGCGCCGGCTGTCGCTGCCGCCCGAGACGGTGCGCGAACGCAACCTCTATCGCGGCGAGGGCGCCAGCAACACCACGCACTACGGCCAGCCGCTCGGCGACAACCGCCTGCCGATGATGTGGGACGCGCTGGTGCGCGAGGCGCGCGTCGTCGAGCGTCGCGCCGAGCTCGCCGCGTGGAACGCCGGGCACGCGCACACCAAGCGCGGCCTCGCGGTCACGCCGGTGAAGTTCGGCATCTCGTTCACGGCGTCGTTCCTCAACCAGGCCGGCGCGCTCGTGCTGATCTTCCGCGACGGGTCCGTGCAGGTGAACCACGGCGGCACCGAGATGGGACAAGGCCTGTCGACGAAGATGCGCGGCGTCGCCATGCGCGAGCTCGGGCTGTCGATGTCCAACGTGCGCGTCATGAAGACGCGGAGCGACAAGATCCCAAACACCTCCGCCACGGCGGCCTCGAGCGGGGCCGATCTCAACGGCGCGGCGGTCAAGAATGCGTGCGACCAGCTGCGCGCTCGGCTGGCACCGGTGGCCGCGGGCATGCTCGCGGCGCGGTCCGGGGCCGCCGTCGACCCGGAGGCGCTGGTGTTCGTGGACGACCGGATCGGGCTCCCGGGCGACGCGGCGATGTCGCTGCCGTTCGCGGACGTTGTCGAGCGGGCGTATGTCACGCAGGTGTCGTTGTCGGCGAACGGCTTCTACCGCACGCCCGGGCTGGCCTACGACAAGGCCAAGGGCCATGGCATTCCGTTCTACTACTTCGCGTACGGCGTCGCGGTCAGCGAGGTCGAGGTCGACGCGCTGTCGGGCATGAAACGGGTCCTGCGGGTCGACATCCTGCAGGACGTCGGCGACTCGCTCAACGCCAACGTCGACCGCGGGCAGATCGAGGGTGCCTTTGTCCAGGGCATGGGCTGGCTCACCGGC
>DATIPJ010000711.1:0-13844 GCA_035472155.1 Kofleriaceae bacterium | reverse complement strand
CCTGGGCCAAGCTCATCCACCCCGACGAGAACCGCTTCATCAGCGCGATCTTCGGGGCGTGCTGGCAGGGCGTCGCGGCGATGAAGGCGTTCCCGCACAAGGACTTCGGCGTCAAGCGCAAGGAGCGCCGCCAGCTCAAGGGCGATCCGCTGATGTTCTCGAAGCTGTTCTACTACGTCGCCCAGGTCCTGAACGTCCCGCTGCCCGAGGTCTACCTCGTCGAGGACAACAAGCCTGCGGATATCCAGCTCGCCAATGCGATCGAGAAGAACGAGCTGTGCCCGTCGTTCGTCGTGCGCCCGCACCTGCTCCAGGGCAAGTCGGAGCGCGAGATCGCGTTCCTGTCGGCCCGCCGCCTGACCTTCATGCGGCCCGAGTACTACCTGAAGATGCTGCTGCCGACCAACACCGAGCTCAAGGTCGTGGTCCTCTCGGCGATCGTCATGGTGCAGCCGCGCTTCCCGGTGCCGCCGGACATGGTGCAGCTGGTCCAGCAGTACCTGCCCGAGATGCAGAAGCGCATGCCGCCGCAGGTCCTCGAGCAGCTGGGCGCCGTCGTCCAGCGCTTCGTGCAGGCCGCGCCCGAGATCAACCTGGCCAAGTGGGGCCACGCGGTCGATGCCACCTCGCACCGCGCGGGCTTCGTGGTGTGCGGCGACCTCGAGGTCGCGGCCCGCATGGTGTCGGCGGAGCCGGTCACCGTCGGCGGTCCGCAGGTCAAGGACAAGATCAAGGAGCTCGTCCTCTACTCGATCTCGGAGGAGTTCTTCACCGTGCGCGCCCAGATGGGGCTCACCATCGCGGGCTGACCGTCACGGAAGACGCCCCCGGCAAAATCGCGAGGGCCACGTGTCTTGGCTCCAACGACTGGCATCTGCGCCGGTTCGATGGAGTCTGTGATGTCGCGGTTGGTACGCCGTCTCGCTTCGTTCGCCCTTGCGGCGATCGTTCTTGTCCCTGCCACGGCGGGTGCCGTCGGTGGTCCGTCCCCCGGTGCGGTGTCCGCGCAGACCGTGAAGCTCCCCGGCAGCCCCGGCTCGGTGCGCGGGCTCGCGGAGAACGCCACGGTGAGTGGTTACACCGGCCAGGTGCAGTACCAGGTGCCGGTCGAGCTGCCGTCGGGACCGGGTGGGTTGTCACCGTCGCTGTCGCTCGGCTACGACGGTGGCCTTGGCAACGGACCGCTGGGCGTGGGCTGGGCGCTGTCTCAGGCCGGCATCCGCCGCTCGCTCCGGCTCGGCGTGCCGAGCTACGACGCGCGCGATGAGCTCGAGCTGATCGGTCTCGGCGGGGGAGGGCAGCTCGTGGCGCTCGCCAATGGCGAGTACCGCGTCGAGGGCCTCGGCAACGGCACCAGCGGGCGCGCGGTCGATGGCGGTTTCGAGCTCGTCGATGCCGATGGGCGCGTGCGCCGGTTCGGCACCACCGCCGCGGGCCGCAAGGCGTCGGGCAGCCAGGTCGCGATGTGGTTCCTCGAGGAGGTTCGCGACGTCGCCGGGCAGACGATCCGCTATCAGTACACCCAGGATCGCGGCGAAGTGTACCTCGAGTCGATCGCCTGGGGACCGACGCTGACCGGCGGTCCGGCGTTTCGCGCCGAGCTCGTGTACGAGAGCCGCAGCGACGCGGTGGTCAGCTATCGAACCGGCTTTCGCGTCGAGTCCGCGCGGCGGCTCAGCGAGATCCGCGTGTGGTCGTACGGCGTGTTGCGGCGCGTTGCGCGGCTGTCCTACGAGGGCGCGTTCGCGCTCACCCGGCTGCATGGCGTGACGGTGCAGAGCGCCGACGGCCAGGACGCATTGCCTCCGCTGACGTTCACGTATGCCGGCCCGCAGACCAGCACGGTCACCCCGATCGCCGATCTCGGCGGCTGGGCGCTCAACGCGCAGGGCACGAGCCTGTTCGACGTCGACGGTGACGGCGCGATGGACCTCCTGCGGCTCACGGCGACCGGGCACAGCTACCGCCGCAATCTCGGCGGTCGATTCGATGCGCCGCGCCCGGTGACCGGCGCCGCCGGCGCATCGCTCGATCAGGTGCGCCTCCTCGATCTCAACGGCGATTCTGGCGCCGAGCTCGTGTGGCAGCAGGGCTCGCAATGGACCGTGTTCCAGCTCAGCGGCCCCGACGCGAACAGCCGGAGCTGGACGACGATGGGTGCATGGGGCGGTAGCCAGAGCGTGGGCCTGGGCTCGGTCGCGGTCGCCGATCTCAACGGCGATTACCGGATGGACGTCGTGTCGGTCTCCGGCAGCTCGATCCAGGTCCGGTTCGGCACCGAGGCCGGGCTCGCCGCGCCGGTGCTGCGCTCGGCGATCGATCCGGCGCGCCCGTTCATCGCACCGGGCAACAGCGCCACCTCGTTCCCCGACATCAACGGCGACGGGCTCGCCGACGTCGTCTATCTGAGCTCGACCGCGATGTTCCTCTATCTCGGCAAGGGCAATGGCCAGTTCGAGAAGTACCTCGATGTCGCCTACCCGTGGACCGGCAGCGTCGCGATCTCGCAGATCCGCCTGGGCGACCTCAACCGCGACGGCCTGCTCGACCTCGCCGTGGTGCGCGCCGGCGATGTCGCGTGGTACCGCGGGCTCGCCAACGGGACGGTGGATGCGACACCCGTGCTGCTGACGCGTCCCGCGGGCACCGACGCCACGGTCGTGGTCGCGCTGGCCGACGTCAATGGCAACGGCTCGGAGGACCTGGTGTGGTCGTCGCCGGCCGGCATGTGGGTGCTGGACTTCGCCGGCGCCACCTCGGCGGGCATGCTGACCGCGATCGACAACGGCATGGGCCAGCGCCAGCTCTTCGAGTACCAGGCGTCGGCGCAGCTCGCGTTCGATGCCAGCGACGCAGGCACCCCGTGGACCGCGACGATGCCGGTGTCGATCCCGGTTTCGATCAAGGGCCGCCTCGAGCTCGCGTCCGGCGAGCCGCCGCGATCGAGCCGCCTCGACGTGCGCGATGGCATCTACGACCGCAGCGAGCGCCGGTTCCTCGGGTTTCGCGAGTCGACCTTGACCCGCCCCGACCCGGCCGACGGTGCGCCGCTCGACCAGATCATCCGCCGGACGCAGCGCTACGCCGACGGCCTCGGCATCGACCGCGCGCTGCGCGGCCAGGTGATCTTCGAGCGCATCGCGGACGGCACCGGCAAGGTGTTCCGCGAGACCACGCACGACGCTGCGGCGGTCGCGGTGGCGGGGCTTCCCGCCGAGGACGCTCGCCTGCGCCGCGCGATCGTCCGCTCGACGTCGACGCTGCACTACGAGGGGCAGGCGGCGCCGATCACCACGCGCATCGACTACGCGTACGACAGCGAGGCGCGCCCGATCGAGGAGCGCTCGCTGGGGCGCACGGATCTGACCGGCGACGAGTCGCTCACGCGGCGGCGCTACACCGACGGTCGGTCGGCGCGCGGCGTGCGCGACAAGGAGTGCGAGACCTCGCAGTTCCAGGTCGCCGCCGATGGCACCGAGACTGCGATCTCGCAGCGCCAGACCCTGTACGGCGACGACCAGCAGGTCGCGGTGCTGTGCGACGCGTCGACCGGCTGGGAGCGCGCGTCGCGTTCGTATCTCGCCGGCGAGGCGCGCTGGGTCGACCGCAAGCTCACCGCGTACGACGCGCTCGGCAACGCCGTCGAGGTCCAGGAGAGCGGTGTCGTCCGCGCGCTCGCGTACGATGCCGCGCGCGTCCATGCGATCGCCGAGACCGTCGCGCCGCGCCCGGGCAAGACGCTGCGCTGGGAGGCCACGTGGGACAACGTGCTCGGCGTGCCTGTCACCCTGCGCGACGCGGCGGGCATCGCACAGCGGGTCACCTACGACGGCCTGGGACGCATCGTCGCGACGGCGCGTGACACCGCGCCGCCGCACAGCGTCGAGCGCTACCATGTCGCCGGGCCCAGGCCGTACATCGAGCACTTCACGTTCGATGGCGACGGCGACGCAGTCGTCGCGCTGCCGTCCGCGTGGACGCCGGCGAGCCACTGGCGTCACCAGGTCGATGTGCTCGATAGCGCCGGCGAGCCGCTGTTCAGCGCGACGCGGATCGCCAGCGATCGCTGGCTCGTCGCCGACTACCGCCGGCGCGACGCGCTCGGGCGCACGATCGCGATCGCCGACGCCTTCGAGTGGCAAGGTGCAGCCGCCGCGCTGCCCGCCGCCGCGCTGCCCGCGAGCGTGCCGGTGCGCGCGACGAGCTACGACGCGCTGGATCGCCCGGTCGCGCGCACGCTGCCGACCGGCAG
This sequence comes from Kofleriaceae bacterium, assembly GCA_035472155.1. Classification (GTDB taxonomy): domain Bacteria; phylum Myxococcota_A; class Polyangia; order Haliangiales; family Haliangiaceae; genus JABFXX01. The sequence continues at coordinate 9,592 of DATIPJ010000711.1, read as the reverse complement.
CGTCGACCACTACACCTACCGAGCCTTCGAGACCACCGCCGCGACCGATGGCCTCGCGCCGGTGACCACGCGGCTCGATGGTGAAGGCCGCGTCCGGCGTGCCGAGCGCACCGTCGCGGGCGCCCTCGAATCGGTCGATGCCACCTACGACGCGGCCGGGCACATCACGTCGATGCGCGTCGCCGGCGGCGGCGGCGCAGCGAGCGCGCTGCATCGCTTCAGCTACGACACCCTGGGCCGGGTCACGTTCGCGAGCGATCCGGACACCGGCGATCGCCACCTCGATTACGACGATGGCGACCGCCTGGTCGGCCACACCAACGGCGCGGGCCAGACCGTGGCGTACACCTACGACGGCGCCGGACGGCTCGCCGAGATGACCGGCAGCGACGGCGCGCAGTACACCTACCACTACGACGACGCGCTCGACGCCGCGGCGTTCGGCAACGTCGCGGGCAGGCTCGCGTGGGTCGAGGAGCCCACGGGGCAGGTCGAGCTCGGCTACGACGCCTTCGGGCGCACCAACCGCACGCGCCGCGCCGTCCACGGCCACACCGCCGACGAGCGCACGACGCTCTCGGCGTCGGGGCTCACGCTGCGCATCGCCTACGACGACGGCCTGGCGCTCGACTACCAGTACGACGCCGCCGGCCGCGCGACTGCGATCGGCGACCTCTGGCAGATCACCAGCCAGGACGCGCGCGGCCGCATCCTGGCAGAGCAGTTCGGCAACGGCGTCGTGCAGAGCTACCAGCGCGATGCGCTGGGGCAGCCGACGCACATCGAGGTCACGAGCCCGACGGCGACCCTGTTCCAGGCCGACGTCACCTACAACGCGTTCAGCGCCGTCACCGCGATCGCCGACACCGACGGCCACGGGCTCGACCACACGGCGGCCTACAGCTTCGACGGCGGGGGGCGGCTGCTGCAGGCGCTCGTCGGTCAGGGCGCGGCCCAGCTCCGGTTCGCGTACCAGTACGACGCCCTCCAGAACATGACCCGGCGCGAGGCGCACGGCTCCGCGTCGCTCGCCCTGCTGACCGGGAGCTACCGCTATGGCGAGCCCGGCGCGACGGGCGCCAGCGGCCCGCGCCAGCTGACCTCGATCGCGCCCGACGCCGCGGCCGGCAGCCCGGCGGGCGCCGCCACGATGACGTTCGCGTACGACGCCGCCGGACGGGCGATCCAGCACGGCGCGCGCGCGCTCGACTACAACGGCTTTGACCAGCTGGTCCGCGTGACCGGCGTATCGGGCGGCACCGGCACGGTCGAGCACGCGTACGGCTACGATGGCCAGCGCGTCTGGACCCGGGACCCGCAGGGCGTCGAGCAGATCTGGTTCAACCCGACCGTCTCGCAGGCTGCCGACGGCACGCGCGACTACTTCCTGCGGCTGGGCAGCAAGCTGATCGCCCGGCTCACCCGCAGCCCGTCGGCGCTGGCCGCGGCCGCGCGCGTCGACGCAATCGGCGCCGGCCTCGCCGTGGGCCGCGCGATCTCGCTCGTGCTGTGGGGCGCTTGCCTCGGGCTGCTCGCGCTCGTGCTCGCGATGCCGCGGCGTCGCCGCCGGTCGCGCGCAGCCATCGCCGCGCTGGCGCTCACGGGCCTGGTCACCGCGGGCTGCAGCCCGATGACACAGACCGAGCGTTCCGCCCTCGCAGCCTCGGGGCGGATCCTCTACTACCACCCGACCGTCGGCGCCGGCGCGACGCTATCGACCCGCAGCGACGGCACGGTCTTCGAGGAGCGGCGCGCGGAGCCGTTCGGCGCGCCCATCGACGCCTACCGCGAGCTCCCGGGCGGCGGGCACGAGACCGTCGCAGTCGACTACGGCCGCGATCCGAACAACGCCCTCAACAAGCTCACCGATCCCGCGACCGGCTGGAGCGACCACGGTGCGCGCTGGATGGTGCCCGAGACCGGCCGATGGCTCACCCCCGACCCGCTGGCCAAGACGGCGGACGCCAAGCTCATGCAGAAGCCGTGGGCGCTCCATCCGTATCAATACGTGCAGCAGAACCCGGTCGCCTACTGGGATCCCGATGGCAAGCAGCCCGCCCCCACCACAGGCGAGACCCCCTGGACCATCCTTCGATCGGCCATCGGAATGGTCAACATTCTCAGCGGCAGCAGCGGCATCACCGTCACCGGCAGCAAGGCCGACATCAAGGCCTGGAACAACATGCTCATCGAGACCTGGGGCAGCTCGGCGACCGCGCGGCAGCTGTTGTCCGATATCGGCAACGACACCGACAAGTCCCACGCGATCACGGTCAACCTCGGCCGCAAGCAGGCCGGCGTGCTGGTCGATTCGTTCGGGACCAAGGACGTCGACCTCGACGACATCGACCACTTCCCGGTCACCCCGAGCACGGCGCACCCCAACGAGATGACCCGCGGCGAGCAGGTCGTTCACATCCTCGCCGAGCGCCGGTCCGCAAACCTCTCGTCGAATCCGAACGACTTCACGGCTGCGCACACCGCCGCCACCGCCGTCCACAACCAGCTCCGCGGCGAGCTCGGACAGACGGCGGAGACCTCGGCCACCGGCAGCGTGACGCGCAGCGGCGGCATCATCGGAACGACGACCTACACCGGCGGCGCCACAGAGGACATCGAGTTCAACGCCAACGGTGACATCATCAAGATGACCAAGCCATGAGAGCCCTGCTCGCGATCACCCTCTCGCTGTGGCTCGGCGTTGCGTGCAGCGGCGCTCCCCACGCCTCGACCCCCTCCGCTGCGGCCGACCCGGCGTTCACGCGCGCCGCGGCCGCCGCCCCGGCGGTGTTCGAGGGCGACATCGTCGCGGTCGGTGCCGCGCCGGCCGCCTGGAGCGGCCGGTACGCCGTTTATCAGGCCATCACCTATCGCGTGACGCGCGTCGTGACCGACCCCGACCACCGGCTCGCCGTCGGCACGCAGGTGACCGTGCAGCATCTGCTCGTCGCCGGCTCCGAGACCGCCGACACGCGCCCGCGTCTGCGCCCGGCCCTGGCCCACACCGGCGCCGCGGTGATCGTCCTCGCCCGCTGGGCCGGCGATCGCTGGACTGCCGTCGACGAGCACCACGGTCTCGTCGTCGCCGACGCCGCCCACCGCGCCGCGCTCACGCGCTGACAGGGCGCTACGGGCCGCTTGCGAGGATGCGGTCGCACACGTCGTCGATGGTCTTCTCGCGGAAGCGGAGCACCTCGCCGACCCTCGACGTGTAATTGAACGCCGGCCGGTTCGTCACCACCAGGTACTGCTGGCCGTCCTTGCACGTCACCGAGTAGATCGGCCCGGTGGCATCCGCCGTCGCGTACGGCGGCAGCGGCTTGCCATCGATATCTCGCACCCGCGCCGGCCCGCCGGTCGCGCATCCCGCCACACAGGCTATGCAGGCGAGCCCGAGCCATCGGCGAGCGGGGGACATGCCCGCAATCTACCCCGCGCGCGATGGTTCGCAAACTGCTCGCTACGGGCAGCCGTCGGGATGCGGCGGCGGATTCGTCGTTTCGGTGATCGTCACCGAGCAGGCGATGCGGCGGCTGCAATCAGGGAAGCTTGTCTGCACCACGAAGCGCACATTGCAGCTGCAGTCGCCTGGATCGTTCGGATTGACCCAGCCGTCGAACGTGCAGGACGCGCCGCCCTGCGGTGGAGCGCTCAGCACCGTGGGCTGGCATTGCTCGTGATGGCTACCGTCGGTGCACCTCGCCGGATAGGTGTGCACCTTGCTGATGTTCCCACAGTCGCTACCGTCCGAATCATTCGGGATGAAGAGCCGTGTGCTGGTGACCGGCGGTGCGGGGCAAGCGGTACAGACCCCGGACAGGCAGCCACTGCCGTCATTGCATCGCGGAGCGTTCGAACAGCAGCTCTGACCGACACCGCCGCACGAGCGATTGAACGCTGCAGTCACCACGCTACCGGTGCCCATGACGACCGAGCAGGTGCTCGTGCCGCTGCAGCCACCGCCGGACCAGCCCGCGAACGTCGATTCCAGACCGGGAGCTGCCGTCAGGGTGACCACGGTGCCGCTCGTGTAGATCTCGCTGCAATCGCCACCGCACGAGATGCCGGCGGGCGACGAGGTGACCGTTCCGCTGCCCGCGCCGGTCCGGGTCACCACGAGCGAGCCCGTCGTCCCAAAGCTGGCCTGCACGGTCACGTCGCCGTCGCTGACGGCCACCACGCACGGCGACGTTCCGCTGCAGCCGCCGCTGCTCCAGCCGAGGAACTGAGAGCCGGCTTGCGCGGCTCCGGTCAGCACCACAGAGCTGCCCTCATCCACGGTCACCGAGCAGGTTCCGGGGCAGGACAGCCCCGCGCCGGTCACCGTGCCACTGCCGTTGCCGCCCACCACCACATGAACAGTGTCGCGCTTCACCTCGAACGCCGCACTGATCGTCACATCGGCCGTGGCGACCACGAACGTGCAGCTCGGGTTGGTGCCGGTGCATGGCCCTGACCACCCGGTGAACACGGCATGCGCCGCGGGCTGCGCGATGAGCTGCACGAGCGTGCCGGCGGGAAGGCTCGCAATGCACATCGTGCCGCATGCAATCCCATTGTCGGAGGTCACCGTGCCGCTACCACCGCCAGTGCGCTGGACGACGACGGTGTGCATCGCAGGAGGGCTATCGACACCAGGGCCGTCGCTCGGAGCCGGACCGTCGCTCGGGGGCGGACCGTCAGGGACAGGTGTTGTCGTGCCGGCATCGTGCGTTTGGGCCGGGACATCGCCACACGCAGTGACGAACAATGCAATCGATAACCACGCTCGGTAGCTGAGTCGCATGCGCTGTGTCTCCCCTCTCTCGGAATCGCTGTCGCGCTTCCGGAGGCCTCTCCACGTGCTGCAGTGGATGGCCCCACAGCGCATGCTGCAGCTCGCGTACCGCCGCTAGCTGCGCGCAATGACTGATCGAGGTGAGCAGATCCTGCTCATTGCTGAGCAAGTCCAGCGCAGGCAGTTCTTCTGCGCGCGTCAGCACGGAGACGGAATCATGGACGCGCTCGTCGATGGCGCGCGCGCCGGGGCGTGCGGCTGTCGACCGGTGCGGCGATGTACCGAGGGAGCCGCGGGTTACGCGTGTAGCTGTAGATGATCGAGCTCTCGCAGCGATCGACCTCCTTGCGGGTGGCGAGGCGGTCGCAGATCAGATCGCGCAGGTGGCCGACGTCGCGGACCGCGACGTGCAGCTGGAGATCGGCCGCACCGCTGACGTGGAAGACGGCGAGCACCTCGGGGAGCGTGACGACGTAGGCGCGCAGGGCGCGGAACGCGTCGCGCGAGGTCTGGACCAGCCGCACGGCGATCAGCGCCTGAACGCCGATCCCGAGCGCCTCGGGCGCGACGTCAGCGTGCACGCCGGCGACGATCTTGCGTTCGATCAGGGAGCGCACGCGGAGCAGGCAGCTCGACGGCGCGAGCCCGACCTGGGAGGCCAGCTGCTTGTTGGACAGCCGAGCATTGTTCTGGAGAGCCTCGAGGATCTCGAAGTCGATTCGATCGAGCGCGGCCGAGTGGGGATCAGATCGAAGTATATTCGATGGATAGTCCATATCGCCGAGCATAGTATCAGAGAATGCAGACTGGAGAGAACTTGCTTCGATACAATGCCCTGGTGCACGCGACCGAGCGCTGGGCGACGCGGATTCGCGAGCTTCGTGCGGCGCCCACGCTGTCGCGCGCGGCGATCGTCGAGCGGCTGGCGCGCTACGACTTCGGCGAGGGGACGGCGCTCGAGGTCATCGCGCGAGACGTCGAGGACCTGCTGCGCGACGGCGCGGTGCAATCGAGCCACCCGCGCTACTTCGGGCTGTTCAATCCGACGGTCCACGCCGCGGGGGTGGTCGCAGACGCGATCGCCGCGCTGTACAACCCGCAGCTCGGTGGCTGGTGGCACGCGCCGGCAGCGGCCGAGATCGAGCGCGCGACGCTCGCGTGGTTCGTCCGTCGCGTCGGGTTCGATCCCGATGACGCAACGGCGATGTTCACCAGCGGCGGATCGGAGGCGAACCACATGGCGGTGCTGGTCGCGCTGACCCGGCGATGTGCAGGATTCGCCGAGGCCGGCGCGCGCGGGGCGCTGGCAGCGCCGGTGTTTTATGCGTCCGACCAGGCGCACGACTCGCTGGTCAAGATCGCCCACGCCTCGGGACTGGGACGCGCCGCGCTGCGCCGGGTCGCGAGCGATGCGAGGCAGCGGCTCGACGTCGACAAGTTGCGGGCGGCGATGGCGGCGGACCGCGCCGAGGGCCTCGCACCGTTCCTGGTGGTTGCGACGGCCGGCACCACGGCGACCGGGGCGATCGATCCGCTCGCCGCGATCGCCGACGTCTGCGACGCCGAGGGGCTGTCGTTGCACGTCGATGCGGCGTGGGGCGGCGCCGCGCTGCTGACCGGCCAGCTCGCGCATCACCTCGCCGGCATCGAGCGCGCCGACTCGATCACGTGGGACGCACACAAGACGTTGCCGGTTCCGATGGGCGCGGGAATGTTCCTGGCGCGCGGCCGCGCGGTCACCGAGCCGGCGTTCCACGTCCAGACCGGCTACGTGCCCGATGGCGAGCCGGGCACGATCGATCTCTATCAGCACTCGCTGCAATGGTCGCGGCGATTCATCGGCCTCAAGGTGTTCATGACGCTCGCCGAGCGAGGCGAGCGCGGGATCGCGGCGCTGGTCGATCGCCAGGTCGCGCGGGCCGGGCTGCTGCGCACCGAGCTCGCGGCCGCGGGCTGGTCGATCGAGAACGATTCGCCGCTGCCGATCGTCTGCTTCTCGCACCCGGCGCTGGGTCCGGCCGGCGAGCGCGTACCGCCGCTGGTCCGCGCGGTCGTCGCGCGCGGCGAAGTCTGGGTATCCGAGGTGCGCTACCCGGGCGGCCGCAGCGCGGTGCGCGCCTGCATCACGAACGTCGATACCACCGACGCGGACGTGCATGCGCTGATCGCCGAGCTCGCACGAGGACTGCGCGCGCTGCGGTGACGCTGTGGTCGCCGCTGCGCACACACACTCATGACGCCGACGGATCGCCGAGCAGCGCGCGCACAAAGCGTTCCTGGGCGCGGTTCCGGTCCGGCCGCGTAAGCCACTGCGTGAACAGCGCGCGGCTCTGGTCAGCGAGGATCCCGCCCACGATGCGCGGCATCTGGTTATCGGCGCTCTGCGGCGGCGCGACCCGGATCGTACCGCCGTCCTCCGAAGCCGGGATCGCGTAGAGGACAGCGTCCACAGCGGTTTCCATCGCCGCCCCGAGGCACATCACGCAAGGCTCTAGCGTCGAGACCAGAATCGCATCCCGTTCCGGCAGGCGGTGGCCGGCCGTGCGAAACGCATCGATCTCGGCGTGCAGCGTCCGATCGCCGCTCTGGTTGCGCCGGTTGTAGCCGGTCGCAATCACCTCACCGTCACCGTCGGCAATCGCGCAGCCGATGGGGACTTCACTGCGGGCAAGACCGGCGGTAGCGGCGGCGAGCGCGTGCTCCATCAGCTCATCGAGGGTTGCGCGATCGAGGCGGCGCCTACTCGGGGAGACGCGGCGCAGGACATCGTCCAGGGCCGCGATCACCGCCGCCGGGTCCTGGTACATCATTCGCGCGCCCGCGCCCAGCAACGCTCGATCTTCGTTTCCCCCACAGCGCAGGCCGACGAGCGCGACGCCCGCCCGCTTGGCCGCGTGCGCATCCCAGGGCGTATCCCCGAACATCGCGCACTCCGCGGGAGTCAGCGCGAGCTTGGAAACAGCCGCGTGGATGATGTCCGGTGCCGGTTTGCTATGCTCGACGTCGTCGGCGTTGGTGACGACATCGACCAGCTCGCGCCACGCGGTGCCGCTGGTACGCTCCACCAAGGCGAGCGCGTCTTGCCCCGAGCTGGTGGCGAGCGCGAGCTTGATGCCACGCGCGCGGAGCGCCTCGAGCAGCGCCCTTGAGCCCGGCATCGATACGATGCCCTCTCGCTCGGCGAGCCGCGCGAAGGCAGCGTCATGCGCGTCGCGCAGCGCGTCTCCGTCCTCGCGCTCCGCGCCCTGACCGAGGAGATCGCGCACCAGCTGATCGCCACCCTTGCCCATCTCGACGGCGATCCGGTCGGCCGCGACGCGGTAACCGCACGCTGCCAGCGCTTCCAGCCATGCACGCGTGTGCATGTCGTTGGTGTCGATCAGCGTGCCGTCGAGATCGAACAGGGCGGCTGTGAGCACGCGTGCGAGTTGTGCAAACCTTGCGCCGTCCGGGAAGCTAACAGGTGATCGAACGCCTCGCGCAATTTCGCTCGCCCGCGCGATTTCGCTCGCCCTTCCGTGCCGCAACGCCCGCCCTCCCAGGGGAAAGCGGAATCTGCCGCTGGCACAGGAGACGCAAGGGACGTTTCGCGGAAGGACACAAAGCTCATGCACATCATCTGGATTCTCTTGATCGGACTCATCGTCGGTGCACTCGCGAAGCTCGTGATGCCCGGAAAGGACCCGGGAGGCGCCATCATCACGATCCTTCTCGGGATCGCCGGCTCGTTCCTCGCCAACTACATCGGCCGCGCCGCGGGCTGGTATGCCCCGAATGAGTCTGCGGGCTTCATCGCCTCGATCATCGGCGCGGTGATCCTCCTCGCTCTGTACCGCCTGGTGGTCCGTCGCCGCGGGCCGGTGATGCCGTAATGTCGATCTTGAGCAAGCTGACCGTCGGTGCCGTCGCTGTCCTCGGCGCATACGCCCTCCGGGGGAAGCGCCGCGAGACGGAAGCGCCGGCAGAGGACAAGACGACCTCGAAGCGCGGCACGACGGCCAAGACGACCTCGAAGGCCAAGGTTACGGCCGGGAATTCGACCGGGCGGACCGGGAAGCCCGCCAAGGCCAAAGCGAGGCCGCGCAAGCGACCCCGGTCGGCCAGCGCGAAGCGCGCCCACGCGACGTAACGCAGGACAGTAACGCAGGACAGATGAGCCACCCGAATCTGCTTGTCGACGATGACGATGCCCCGGCGGAGACTTGATGCTCGCCGGAGTCTCGATCCTGGTACTGGAGGATGACCGCGACACGAGCGAGCTGTTCGCCGGAGCCTTGCGAAAGCAAGGCGGCGTCATCCGTACCGCGGCCAGCGCCGAGGCGGCGTTCGACATTCTCGCCACGTGGCTGCCGGACGCGATCCTCTGCGACCTGCACCTTCCCGGTGTCGACGGATATGCATTCGTCGACAGGCTTCGTACGATCGAAGCCTGTCGAATGGTTCCTGTCATCGCGATCAGCGCGAGCCATCCAGCCGTCGAGCGCGACCGAGCACTCGATGTCGGCTTCGCCGAATACCTGACGAAGCCCGCGCGCATCTCCGAGGTCGTCGCCGTGGTGACGCGAGTGATCGCACGACATGGACCCGCAGCGCGATAGAAAGTGTTGCGGTGGTGGGCCACGACCGGCGGGGTCCGGCGTCAGCTCGGGGCACGCGCTCCAGCCGTCGCGCCGTGCTGCTGCGAGCGGGCCTCGCCCGCTGCTTCGCGCGTGCGCACGCGCGGCAACACGTGCTCGCCGAAGAATTGCATCTCCTCGAGCTTCGGCCAGCCGGAGATGATGAACTGCGTGACACCGGCGCGCGCATACTCGAGGA
>DATIPJ010000710.1:0-12895 GCA_035472155.1 Kofleriaceae bacterium | reverse complement strand
CCTGGTGCAGCACCCGCGCGCGACGGGATACGCGTTCGCCTTCGACCTGCCGACGCCGGCGCACCACGATGCGTTCATCGGCCAGCGGTTCTGGCGCGGCGCGGTGGTGTTCGGCGCGGGCACGCGCACGGCGCGCTATCGCCTCAGCGACAGCTACCACGCGCGCGAGATCGATCTCCTGTTCGAGACGATCCGCCGCTCGCTGTCGTGGCTCGACGCGCACGAGGGCAAGAAGGCGCCCGAGTGGGAAGACGCCGCAACACCGGCGGCCGCGCCCGCCGCGCACCCGGCCGAGGTCAACTACCGGCTGGTCCCGCACTCCGAGGCGATGGACCTCCTGCCGGCGATCCTCGACATCGAATACCAGGTCTACGAGCCGGCGCGCCGCACACCGCCGGCGGAGATCCGCGCGGCGATCGAGGACGCCGAGGGCGCGCTGCTGGTCGCCGAGAGCCCGTCGCCCGGCGAGGGCGGCAGCGCCCAGCTCGTCGGCTTCGCGATCGGCGCGCCGCTCGAGGACTGCAAGGACGTCGAGGGCCCCGACGACGATCCGATGCTCGGCCGGCGCAACACGCTGTACTCGCTGTCGATCACCGTCTCGCCCAGGTTCCAGAGCTCGGGCATCGGCCGGCGGCTCAAGGAAGCGCAGCTGCGCGACGCGGCCGCGCGCAAGAACCCCGATGGCTCGCCGCGCTACCGCTACGTGACCGCGCGCAACCGCGTGGGCCGCACCGCGCAGATGACGCACCTGAACCGCGTGTTCGGCGCGCACATCGTGTCGGTGCTCACCGGGCAGTACGAGGATCCCGAGGGGCAGGCGATCTACTACCGCACGCCGCTCGGGCCGATCGTCCCCGATCCGGTCGGCAAGCAGGACGTGCTGCGCCGGCGCGCGTCCGCGCAGACCGCCGACGGCGACGAGGAGATCGCGTTCGACCTGGCCTCGGGCCTCACGCGGCTGTTCGTGAGCGGGCCGCCGAGCCTGCGCTCGCTCGAGGACCGCGGGCTGCTCTACGGTCCGGCGGTCAACAAGCTGACCCTGATGAACTACGTCACGCCGGCGACCGTGCGCGCGCTCGAGTGGATCGGCGCGCTGGTGCCCGAGCTGCCGCACCTGTACCTGACGTCGAGCCGCGACGAGAGCATCGACAAGGCCCTGCGGCTCATCCGCTGCACGCGCAAGACGGCGCAGGTCGCGATCGGCCTGGGCGGCGGGTACTACGGCCACACCGCGGCGACCTGCCGCTCGCTGTCGGACCCCGAGGTGCACGCCGGCGGACCGGGCCACTTCGCGTGGCCGCGGGTCCCGCATCCGGCGCGCGCGGGCACGGCGGCGACCGTCGCGGCGCTGCGCGCGGCCGTCGAGGCGGCGGGCGGCCCCGCCCACGTGCTCGGCTTCGTCTACGAGCTGGTGCAGGAGCGCACCGGCGACGTCTTGCCGGCGGACTTCGTGACGCAGCTCGCGGCGCTGCGCACCGAGCTCGACCTCCCGCTGATCGCCGTCGAGACGACCACGCACACCTACCGCAGCGGCAAGGGCGCGTTCCTGTCGACCGCGGCGGGCCTCGTGCCCGATGTGCTCGCGTGGTGGGGCGGCGGGCAGACCGGGTATCTGCACTGTGCGCCGCGCTGGTTCATCAGCAGCCCGCTGACCCTGGTGTCGACCTGGGACGGCGACGAGCTGTCGCTGATCCGGCAGCATCATTGTCTGCGGGCCGCGCGCCAGCTCGACGTTGCGACCGCGGCCGCGGCGCTCGACCGCGCGCTGTCGCCGGTCACGGCCACCGGCCTCGGCGCCTACCGCGTGATCGAGGCCGGCGCCAAGGCTGCGACACTCGCCGCAGCGCTCGCCGAGCGCGGCATCGCCGTCCGGCAGTACCCCCAGGGCCGCCTGGGCATCATTCCGGCGCTCGATCAGATCGAGGCCGCCGCGCATGCGCTCGGGACCGCGCTGCGCGAGCTCGGATGACTGCTATCTATGAGGGGTTCGATTCAGCGGCTCTTCACCCGGAGTAACATGTCGTGAGAGTCCTCGAGCTTCCGGCCGGCAAGTCACCGCGCGAGTGGGGGCGGATCCACGGCGAGACGTTCCGCGGCGAGATCAAGGCGCTCGTCGACATCCGGAGCTTCTTGTGCACGAAGGTCGGCGGCTTCAAGGGCGCGGCCGAGGTGCGCGCGGCGGCGGCCGTTCACCTGCCGGTCCTCGAGCGTTACGACCGCGGCCTGTACGACGAGCTCGTCGGCATCGCCGAGGGGGCGGCGCTCACGGCCGAGGACATCGTGATCGCCAACCACTACACCGATCTGCGCGATCTCGACCCGGACCCGTCGAAGTGGCTGGCCGCGCCGCGGCGCGACGACCCCGAGGCCCTGCATCGCCGCAGCGGCGAGGATCCCACGCGCTGCACCCCAGCAGGCAGCTCGGGGCTGGCCGGTGACGGCTGCAGCGTGGTGTGGTCGGAGACGCCGAGCGGCCGCGTCCTCGGACAGACCTGGGACATGCACGCCACGGCGATCCCGTACGTGATGCTGCTGCGCGTGCCGGCCTCGACCGACGGCCCTGCGGCGTCGCTGCTCACGGTGACCGGGTGCCTCGGCATGGCGGGCATGTCGGCCTCGCGCGTCGCGGTTGCGATCAACAACCTGTACTCGAGCGACGCCACCGTCGGCGTGGTGTGGCCGGCGGTCGTTCGCCGCGCGCTGAAGCAGCCCAACGCACAGGCCGCGCGCGAGGTCATCGCGACCAGCCCGATCGGCTCGGGCCGCCACTACTTCATCGCCGATCGCACCAACGCCTTCGCGCTCGAGGCCTCGGGCACGCGGCGCAAGCAGGTGTTCTCCGGCGGGGTTGCGTACTGCCACACCAACCACTGCGTCGACGGTGACATCGCGGCGCTGAGCAGCGTGCCGGCGGCGAGCACGACGTACGACCGCATGAGCTGGCTCGAGGCGAGCCTCGGGCGCGCCGCCATCACCGGCCTCGCCGATGCGTGGCGCCGGCTCGGCAGCGACGACGGCTGGCCGCGCAGCGTGTGCACCAACATGGCCACCCCCGAAGCGCCGCACGGCGCGGCGACCTGCGGCGCGATCGCGATGAACCTCGATAGCGGCGAGCTGTGGGTCCAGCAGGGCCTGATCCACAACGTCGCGCCGGAGCGCTTCCAGCTGTGACCCCCGCGCCGCTGGCGCCGATCGACCGCGCCGCCTGCAAGCTCGAGCTCCGCCGCTGCCGCAACTACCTGCAGGAGCGGTTCTCCGACGCCACGATCGACGAGAGCATGTTCGATCGCGTGCTGGCCAACGACGATCTGCTCTACGTCCACTTCCCGCAGATCGGCTGCGTCGGCCTGCTCACCGAGCGCGGCGCGCGCCGGATCTGCTGGCTGCCCACGCCGATGAGCCTCGACACGTACCTGTGGGCATACTACCGCGGCTTCGCGCTCGACCAGACCAACGTGCTGACGATCACCTGCGTGCGCGACCACGGCGCGACCTTGCGCGTGCTCACCGCCGGCCTGCGCGGCAGCACGGTCTACCGCGAGATCGAGCCGCTCTTGACGCGCCTGCCGCTCGCGCTGCACCTGGGTTGGGACCCGTGCTGGTACCTGCTCAACCCGCTGCGCGCGGTCGATACGATGGGCGGCGCCTTCGTCTTCGACGTCAACCCCAGACCCAGGGAGGATGCGCCGGTGACGAGCCGCTGGCCGGCCGTCGGAACCGATCACACGATCCCATCGCCGTTCGCGCGGTAGCCGTCACGCACCGAGGAGCCATGGACTATCCGTTCTTCTTCACCTGGACATCCCAGAACGCGGCGCGGCCGATCGAGCTGACCGGCGGCGAGGGCGCGTGGTTCACCACCGCCGACGGTGCGCGCTGGCTCGACCTGGGCTCGCTCGCGTACCAGGTCAACGCCGGGCACGGCCAGAAGCGCATCGTCGAGGCGATCAAGCGCCAGGCGGACCAGCTGTGCCTGTCGACCGCGCACGCCGTGTTCCCGGCGAAGGTCGAGCTCGCCGAGCGCCTGCTCGCGATGGCGGGTCCGGGCTTCTCCAAGGTGTTCTTCACGCTCGGCGGTGCGGAGTCCAACGAGAACGCGATCAAGATCGCGCGCACGGTCACCGGACGGCACAAGCTGATGAGCCGCTACCGCAGCTATCACGGTGCGTCGCTGGGCGCGCTGACGCTGACCGGAGACTGGCGGCGCACGGCGATGGAGCCCGGCATCACCGGCGTGGTCCACGTGCAGGACTGCTACTGCGACCGCTGCCCGTTCGGCAAGCGCGTCGAGAGCTGCGCGCGCGAGTGCGCGACGAACATCGGCGCGACGATGAAGCTCGAGGGCGCGCGCTCGGTGGCTGCGGTCATTCTCGAGCCCGTGCCCGGCGCCAATGGCGTGCTGGTTCCACCGGCCGAGTACTGGCCGATCGTGCGCGCGGCGTGCGACGCCGAGGGCGCGCTGCTCATCGCCGACGAGGTCCTCACCGGCTTCGGGCGCCTCGGCAAGCCGTTCGGCCACCAGCACTGGGACGCCGTGCCCGATATCATCACGTGCGCCAAGGGCCTGACCTCGGGCTACCAGCCGCTCGGCGCGGTCATCGTCCACGACCGCGTGGCGCGCCACTTCGACGAGAACCTGCTCGCGTGCGGGCTGACCTACTACGCGCACCCCACGGCGTGCGCCGCGGGCGTCGCAACCCTCCAGCTCTACGAGGACGAAGGGATGTTCGCCAACGCGGCCCGGCTCGATCCGGTGCTGCGCCGCGAGCTCGCCACCGTCGCCGCGCGGCTGCGCGTGCCGAGCTTCACGCGCTCGCTCGGCCTGCTCGGCGCCCTCGAGCTCGAGGCGCCGCTCGACGCCTGGGGCAAGCTCCGCGGCGAGCTCGCCGCGCGCAAGCTCTCGCTCCACGATGACGGCAAGCGCGGCACCGCGATCTTCGCGCCGCCGCTGTGCATCACCGAGGACGAGCTGGTGCGCGGCATGCGCAGCTTCGGCGACGCTGCGGTCGCCGCATTTGGAGGTGCATCGTGACAGGTCGCCACATGAACAAGGTCGTCGGCTCGATCGCCGAGGCCCTCGCCCCGGTCGCGGACGGCGCGACCATCCTCGTCGGTGGCTTCGGCCTCTCGGGCAACCCCGAGGCGCTGATCCGCGGCGTCATCGAGCGCGGCCTGCGCGATCTGACGCTGGTCTCCAACAACGCGGGCAACCTGGGCAAGGGGCTTGCGCTGTGGCTCAAGGCGGGCATCGTCCGCAAGGTCATCTGCAGCTACATCGGCAACAACGAGGACCTCCACACCCGCATGGCCGCGGGCTCGATCACCGTCGAGATCACGCCCCAGGGCACGCTCGCCGAGCGCATGCGCGCCGCGGGCGCCGGCATCCCGGCGTTCTACACGCCGACCGGCGTCGGCACCGTCGTCGAGAACGGCAAGGAGACCAAGGAGATCGATGGCCGGCGCTACATCCTCGAGCGCGCGCTCAAGGGCGACGTCGCGCTCGTGCGCGCCCAGACCGCCGATCACTTCGGCAACCTCCGGTTCTGGCGCACCGCGCGCAACTTCAACCCGGTGATGGCCGCCGCCGCCAAGCTCACGCTCGTCGAGTGCGACCGCCTCGTCGACAACGGCGCGATCGACCCCGACGACGTTCATCTCGCCGGCATCTTCGTCCACCGCATCGTGCACGTCCCCGAGCACGAGAACGCCTTCGAGTACAAGACCGTGAGGAAGCGCCCATGACCCAAGCGAGCTGGTCCACCGAAGACATGGCGAGGCGCGCCGCGCGCGAGATCCCCGCCGGCGTGATCGTCAACCTCGGCATCGGCCTGCCGACCCAGGTCGGCGACTACCTGCCCGAGGGCCACGCATGGCTTCACTCCGAGAATGGCCTGCTCGGCACGGGCCCGTTCCCGTACGAGGGCGACGAGGACCCCAACCTGATCAACGCCGGCAAGCAGACCGTCACCGTGCTGCCGGGCGGCTCGACCTTCGACTCGGCGAGCTCGTTCGGCATGATCCGCGGCGGTCACGTCGACATCGCCATCCTGGGCGCGATGCAGGTCTCGGCCACCGGCGACCTCGCCAACTGGGCCGTCCCCGGCGGCAAGGTCATGGGCATCGGCGGCGCGATGGATCTCGCCAACGGCTGCCGCCACGTCATCGCGATGATGCAGCACGTGACCAAGAAGAACGGGCACAAGCTCGTTCGCGTCTGCGACTACCCGCTCACCGCCGCGCGCGTCGTCACGCTCGTCATCACCGAGCTGGGTGTCTTCGCGCCCACCGGCGATGGCTTCCGCGTCGTCGAGCTTGCTCCGGGCGTCACGCGCGAGCACGCCCAGGCCGCCACGGGCGCGCCGCTGACCTGATCGCTGGGGCGGGATCGCACGACGCGCGCCGACGCGGCTGTACGAGGTGAGTGCACGTTGTGTCGACTTCGTACAGCGCAGGCTCTTCACGCGCGCGGCGATCGCCCTGCGGTGCAGCGGCAGTCGATTCGCGAAGCGGGCGGAAATGCTGCGAAGCCGCGTGTGAAGCCGTAGAGCGTGCACGACGGAATACAGATCGCGCACCGGTCGATCAACGTGCGCAATGCTTGCAACGACCGACGACATGTATCGCATGCTGTTCGTCGGTGGGCTCATGCAGGTGTGCCTCGGCGCCTGTGGAAATGATCTCGGCTTCGGTGCGTCGGGCAACAGCGATGTGGATGCGGGCACCGACACCGACGCCGAGGTTGCCGTGCAGGTCGGCGGGCTGCCCTGCGACATCCAGACCTTCCTCGCATCGAACTGCCAGACCTGTCACAGCAGCAGGCCCACGGGTGGCGCGCCGATGCCGCTGATGGGCTACCGCGATCTCACGGCAAAGAACCGCCAGGGCGAGCTGATCGCCGACCGAGTCCTCGCACGGATCACGGACACGGCCTCGCCGATGCCGCCGATGCCAGCGCCTGCCGTGCCGGCCGCCGACATCACGATGTTCCAGCGCTGGGTCGCGAGCGGCACGCCGCAGTCGAGCTGCGGCGCCGATCCGGGACCGTCGCCGCCAGGTCCGTTCGATGGCCCCACCGTGTGCACGAGCGGGCGCATGTGGACCGGTGGCAATAGCGAATCGCCGCTGATGCACCCGGGGCGCGCGTGCATCGCATGTCACGCCACGACCGGCGGCGACGTCGTCGAGCGCCACGGCGAGGCGCCGCGGTTCACGATCGCCGGCACCGCATACCCGACCGGCCACGAGCCCGACGACTGCAACGGCGCGACCTCGGCCTCCGTCGAGATCACCGATGCCAACCAGAAGGTGACCACGCTGCCGGTCAACGCCGCCGGCAACTTCTTCACGACATCGGCCGTCGCATTCCCGATCCACGTCGCGCTCGTCGCGAACGGCAAGCGCCGCGCGATGAGCGCCTCGCCGCCGCGCGGCGACTGCAACGGCTGCCACACCGAGGCCGGCGCCAACCAGGCCCCCGGCCGCATCACGCTGCCCTGACCTCCGCCGCTCCTGCAGCGCCGACCGCGTCGTCAGATCAGCGTGGTGCCGACGGAGCCGGGCTCGCGGACGGCGCGGACGAGGTCGCCGGCGGCGAGCTTGCCGAGGATGTGGATCGCGCCGACGCCCTGGTCGATCACGGCCATGGCTTCTTCGAGCTTGGTGATCATGCCACCGCTGATGCTGCCGTCGGCGATCGCGGCGCGCGCCTCGGCGCAGGTGATGCGCGTCAGGCGCGACGAGGGGTCGTTGACGTCGCGCAGGACGCCCGGGGTCGAGGTCACGAGGAAGAGGCGCTCGGCGTGGAGCGCGGCGGCGAGCTGGTTGCCGACGAGATCGGCGTTGATGTTGTAGGTGGTGCCGCCGGCGTCGGCGCCGAGGCAGGCGAGGACGGGCAGGTGGCCCGCGGCCCACAGGGTGTCGAGCAGCGCGAGGTTGAAGCCGGTGACATCGCCGACGAAGCCGAGATCGATGGGATCGGGGCCGGCGCCCGGATAGACCTTCGGCGGGCGGCGCGCGGCGTGGATGACGTGGCCCGAGGGGCCGTGGAGGCCGACCGGGGAGAGGCCGGCGGCGAGGAGGGTCGCGCACAGGTCGACGTTGAGCTTGCCTGCGATCACCATCTTGATGACGTCGAGGGTCGCGGCGTCGGTGACGCGGCGGCCGGCGATCTGCGTGGTCGTGAGGCCGAGCCGCTTCTGCAGGTCGGTGGCCTGCGGGCCGCCGCCGTGGACGATGGCGATGCGGGCGCCTTCGTCGACGAGGGCGCGCAGATCTGCGGCCAGGCTCTTGGCCTCCGAGGACGTGACGACCTCGCCGCCGATCTTGACGACGATCGGGCGCGGGACCGCGATCACGGCCAGTTCCCGACGTCTTCGAGCGACGCGCGCTCGTCGCAGCCGAGCACGAGGTTCATGTTCTGGATCGCCTGGCCCGCGCCGCCCTTGATGAGGTTGTCGATCGCGGAGAAGCAAGTGACGGTGCGCTTGCCGTCGCTGGCCGGGCCGACCGCAAAGCCGACCTCGATGAAGTTCGAGCCGGCGACCGCGACGACCTCGGGCAGGCGCTTCCGGGGGCGGCGGGTGAACGGCTCGCGCGCGTAGCTCTCGTCGAACAGGGTCGCGAGGCGCGCGCCGTCGATCTCGGCGGCGAGCTCGACAAAGCAGGTGGTGAAGATGCCGCGCGTGAGCGGCGCCGATACCGGCACGAAGCGGAGCTGGAGCTGCTTGGCGCCCGCGTCGGCGAGGGTCTGGACGACCTCGGGGACGTGCTGGTGCTCGAGCGGCTTGTAGGTCTTGAGGTTGCCGGCGCGGCTCGGGTGGTGCGTGCCGGCGGCGGGGGCGATGCCCGAGCCCGACGAGCCGGTGATGCCCGTGACGTGGACGGTGGCGCGATCGAGCAGCCCCGCGCGCGCGAGTGGCAGGAGGGCGAGCTCCATCGCGGTGGCGAAGCAGCCTGGCGACGCGACGTACTGGGCGCGCTTGATCTCGGCGCGGTTGAGCTCGGGCAGACCGTAGACGAAGCTGCCGAGCAGCTCGGGGTGCGGATGCTTCGCGCCGTAGAACTTCTCGTACGTGGCGGCGTCGCGAAGGCGGAAGTCCCCCGACATGTCGACGATCTTCACGCCCGCGGCGATCAGCTCGGGGACCTTGGCGGCGGTGACCTTGTGGGGCAGGGCGAGCAGCGCCACGTCGCAGCCGCGCGCGGCCTCGGCCGGTGCGAGGTCCTCGAACACCAGATCGGTCGCGCCGTCGAGGTTGGGGTGGACGGCGCCCAGCGGCTCGCCCACGTGGTCGATCGACGCCACGCGCACGAGCTCGACGTCAGGGTGCATGAGGAGGCGGCGCGCCATCTCTGCGCCGCCGTAGCCGCTGCCCCCGATGATTGCTGCCTTGAATCGCTTTGCCATGGCGGCACAGGATATGCCATGGCTAGAGCCGATGGGAAACCAGCCAGCTGATGCAACGCTCGACGCCGCGATCGCCGACGCACACCGGCGCAGCGATGAGATGATCGCGCTCACAAAGACCTGGGTGGGCGTGAACAGCTACACGGCGAACGTCGCCGGGGTCAACGCCGTGGGGGCGATGCTGCGCGAGGCGTATGCGCTGCCGTCGCTCGCGTGCACCGTGATCGCGGGCGGCGAGTACGGTGACCACCTGGTGTGGCGCACGCCCGCCGCGGCGAGCGCGCCGCCGATCGTGCTGATCGGGCACCACGACACGGTGTTTCCGCCCGGTCATTTCGAGGGCTGGCGCGAGGACAGTGGGCGCGCGATCGGCCCGGGCGCGCTCGACATGAAGGGCGGGCTCTCCGTGATCCGCGGCGCGCTGGCGGCGCTCGAGGCGGTGGGCGCGCTGGCGGCACTGCCGATCGCCGTGATGTCGGTGTCCGACGAGGAAGTCGGCTCGCCGAGCTCGACGCAGCACCTGAAGGACCTGGCGCGCGGCGCGGCGTGCGCGCTGGTGTTCGAGTCGGGCCGCGCCGGCGATGCGATCATCACGCGCCGCAAGGGCGTGGGCGCGATGACGGTGGTGGCGCACGGCAAGGCGGCGCACGCCGGCAACAACCACAAGGACGGCGCGAACGCGATCTGGGCGATCGCGAAGTTCGTCGATGCGGCGCAGCGCATGACCGACTACGCGCGCGGCTGCACGGTCAACGTCGGCCAGATCACCGGCGGCACGTCGAAGAACACGGTGCCCGAGCGCGCCGAGTGCAAGTGCGACCTGCGCTACGAGACGGTGGCCGACGCCGAGGCGCTGGTCGGCGCGCTCGAGGCGGCCGCACGCGCGGCGGGCGACGCGATACCCGGGGTACGGATCGAAGTCTCGGGCGGGACCAACCGCCTGCCGCTCGAGCGCACCGAGGCGTCGGCTGCGCTGCGCGATGAGTACGCGGCCTGCGCGCGCGCCGCCGGCCTCGGCCACAGCGAGGCCGGCCTCCTCGGCGGCGGCTCCGATGCCAACACCGTGGCGCCGCTCGGCGTGCCGGCGATCGATGGGCTCGGGCCGCGCGGCGCGGGATTTCATACGACAACGGAATATGTCGAGCTGTCGACGTTTGCGCCCAAGGCGGAAGCGCTGCTGCGTTTTCTGTGGGGTCGACGCGCCACGCACACCTGACCATCCGAAGAATCCGCCGATGCTCCCCGGGGGAGCCCGCGAGCTTTCCCGGGGGAGCCCGGGGGCAGAGCCCCCGGGTGTGCGCACGATCTTGCATGACGCGAGCTTCGTGAGCGTTCGGTCGATGGAAGAACAACGCGCCCGTGTGCTGGTCGTTGATGACGACCCGGAAACCGCCAACTCGATCGGTCGAAAGCTGACCTACGTCGGGTACGCCGTCGACGTCGCCATCGAGCCGAGATCGATCCTCGAGCGCATCTCGACCGAGAGCGCCGACTGGGACGTGGTGCTGCTCGACGTCGGCCTGCCGGGGATCAGCGGGATCGATGTGCTCAAGCGGTTCCGCGACAGCGGCTCGCTGGCGTCGGTGATCATGCTGACCGGCGATGGCACCGCGACGACCGCGACCGCCTGCCTGCGGGCGGGTGCATTCCACTACCTCACCAAGCCGTGCCTGCCGATCGATCTGGCGGCGACCGTCGAGTCGGCCGCGCGCCACACCGCGCTCCGGCGCCGGCTCGCCGACAGCGACCACGCCGGCGCATCGGAAAGCATCGTCGGGGAGTCGCCGCCGATCCGGCGGCTGCGCGCGGCGATCGATCGGCTCGCCGGGCACGACGTCGCGGTGCTCATCCAGGGCGAGAGCGGCACCGGCAAGGAGCTGGTCGCGCGCGCGCTGCACACCGGCAGCTCGCGCTCGAACTCGTTCCTCGCGATCAACTGCAGCGCGATCCCCGAGACGCTGATCGATACCGAGCTGTTCGGTCACGCCAAGGGCGCGTTCACCGGCGCGGCGTCGGATCGCGAGGGCATGTTCGTCGAGGCCGACGGCGGCATGCTGTTCCTCGACGAGATCGGCGACATGCCGCTGCACGTCCAGGCGCGCCTCCTGCGCGTGCTCCAGGAGGGTGAGATCCGACCCGTCGGTAGCGACCTGCTGCGCAAGGTCGATGTGCGAGTCATCGCGGCAACCCACGTGAATCTCGGAGAGGCGGTCGCGGCCGGACGGTTCCGCGAGGACCTGTTCTACCGGCTCAACGTCGTCTCGCTGCGCGTCCCGCCGCTGCGCGAGCGGCTCGACGACATTCCGCTGCTCGCTGGCCATTTTCTGCGCAAGCACTGCGGTCCCGCCGCACCGACGCTCACCCCCGAGGCGCTCGACGCGCTGGTCTCCGATCCATGGCCGGGCAACGTGCGCGAGCTCGAGAACGCGCTGCTCCACGCGATCGCCTTCCAGCACGGCTCGACGATCGGGATCGAGAGCCTGCCGCCGCACATCGGCACGCGCGCGATCCAGGGCTCACCGTCGAGCGTGGTCGCCGAGGAGCGCGATCACGTCCTGCCGCTGTCGGAGGCCAAGCGCCGCGTGAACACCGCGTTCGAGCGCACGTACCTGATGAAGCTGATGGAGCGCGCGCGCGGCTCGGTCTCCGAGGCAGCGCGCCTCGCCGGGATCGATCGCACGAACCTGCGGCGGCTGCTCAAGCGCCACGAGCTGCGCTCGGACGCGTACCGCGGCCCACGGCGCTGATCGCGATCGGCCGCGCAACATCGACCTGGTTCGCGATCCGTTCAATGGGTAACCATCCACCCCTTCCGGGGCGCACTGGACCCAGGCGAACGCCCTAGCCGAAGCGCATCTCCTCCTGTTCGTTAAGTGGCCGATATTAAAGCTAACCGACGGTTACCCGAGACCTGATGGCCCACCATTCGCAATCACTCCGGGCGTGACTCAACTCGACCTCTCCAGCTGGCGCACCCAGTTCGCACCCGAAATCGTCGGTGATGCTCCGCAGATCATCGACGCGCTCGAGACGATCCGGCACGTCGCTGCAACGGACTGCACGATCCTGATCACGGGCGAGACGGGGACGGGCAAGGAGCTGTTCGCGCGCGCTGCGCACCGCGCATCGCCCCGCCGCAACCGCTCGTTCATCCCGGTGAACTGCGCCGCGATCCCGGAGAGCCTGCTCGAGACCGAGCTGTTCGGACACATCAAGGGCGCGTTCACCGGCGCGACCAACGCGCGCACGGGCCGGTTCATGTCGGCGCATGAGGGTACGATCTTCCTCGACGAGATCGGCGACCTGCCGCTCGCCGCGCAGGCCAAGCTGCTGCGCGTGCTCGAGGAGCGCGTCGTGTCGCCGGTCGGCTCCGACAGCGACATCGCGGTCGACGTGCGCATCATCGCCGCGACGCACCGAAACCTCCAGGAGATGGTCGAGCAGGGGAAGTTTCGCGCTGACCTGTACTTCCGCCTCGCCGTGGTGCCC
>DATIPJ010000709.1:0-2748 GCA_035472155.1 Kofleriaceae bacterium | reverse complement strand
CCCCCCATGACCGCCTCCTCCCCGACCCTGCCCGCCGTCCTCACCTTCGCCGCGACCGATCCCACCAGCGGGGCCGGCCTCCAGGCCGACCTCCTCGCCCTGGCGAGCATGGGCTGCTATCCCCTGTCCGTCGTCACCGCGCTCACCGTGCAGGACACGGCGGGCGTCGAATCCTTCCTCGCCATCGACCCCGACTGGGTCGCCGACCAGGCGCGCTGCATCCTCGAGGACATGCCGGTGGCCGCCTTCAAGATGGGCATGCTTGGTTCTACCGAAATCGTCACCGTCGTGGCAGAGGTCGTTTCGGACTATCCCGACGTGCCTTTGGTCCTCGACCCGGTCTTCGCATCCGGCCGCGGCGACGAGTTCGCGGGCGACGACATGGTGGCCGCGATCCGGGAGCTCCTGGTGCCGCAAAGCACCGTGGTCACGCCGAACGTCCCGGCCGGAATTCCTCGCGGAACTTCACGCGCGCGTTGATCTGGTCCTTGATGTCGGGGATCCCCGGGTGCGCGAGGATCGAACGGTTCCCGAGCGCGCGCGGGCCGAACTCGGCCGGACCGCGGAACCAGGCGATGATCTTGCCCTGCGCCAGGAGCTCCGCGGCGCGCGACGGCGCGCTACCCGGGATGTGGCGGGGCGCGGCCGGCCCGCCGAACCGGACCAGGTTGCCGAGGGTCTCGGGGTGGACCGACGAGCCGAGGTACGGGCTACGGATCCGGGGCGGCCACACCCGCTCGCGATGGTCGTCCTGATAGGCGAGCAGTGCCGCGCCGACCGCGTTGCCGTCGTCGGCGGGCGCGCAGAACACGTAGACGTCGGAGAACGCGGTGCGCTCGACGAGCTTGCCGGTCGCGGACGAGTTGAGGCCGCACCCGCCGCCAAGCACGAGGTGGCTGCTCGCGCCCGCGATCTCGGCGAGGTTGTTGAGCAGCCGGAACAGCTTGTCCTCGAACACGCGCTGGCCGGTGTGCGCCAGATCCGCGCGCGCGACCCGGACCTCGCCGGATCGCCATCGCGTGTAGTAGTGATCGAACGCCGCGCGATCCGCGGTGCGCAGGGTGAGCCCGTCGACCTCGATCAGCCGGTCGAACGCGCGGTAGAGCTCGTCGTCGACCGCGCCGTAGGGCGCGAGCCCCATGACCTTCCATTCCTCGCCGAGGTGCATGTCGAACCCGCACATGTCGCAGATCAGCGCGTAGAACATGCCCAGGCTGGCCGCGCTGGGCGCGCGCATGGCGCGGTCGAGCTCGGTAAGCCGACCGTCGCGGTAGTGATAGAAGTTGGTCGAGCTGTCCTCTCCGAAGCCGTCGACGACCGCGCACGTGGCCTCGGAGAATGGGCTGGACAGGCAAGCTGCCGCCGCGTGGCAAAGGTGGTGCTCGTAGGACCGTCGCACGAGCCTGCGGGGTGGGTCCCAGCGATCCAGCACCGCCTGGAGACCGAGGCCTGCCGCGCGCTGCGCGTGAAGCTGCGAGCGATCGATGTAGGCGACCTTGCTCATCACGAGTCGCTCGAACGGCGATGCACCCTCGGGCGGTTCGTCGGATTGCGTCTCGAGCCGCGCCGACAGCTCGGCCGCGCTTCGATCGGTCCAGGTCAGCGCGACGACGGTCTCGGCGGAGCGATCCAGGTGCGCCGCGACCAGATCGCGCAGACGGGCATAGACGTCCGCCGGACAGTGAAACGCGCGCTTGTTCTGGGTATAGCGCTCGGTGCCCTCGGCGAACACCAGGTTCCCGTCGTGATCGACAATCGCAATCGCGCTGTCGTGATAGGTATTTGCCAGTCCGATGTAGTTGCGCCTCATCACGTCTCCTTAGCTCCAGCCATACATCCGCTGGTAGTTGGCGATCCCGCGCAGGACGAGGCGGTGCCTCCCCTCGAGCTGTGACGAATAGATCGCCGCACAGCTCGCGAGGTCCACCTCGCCGTCCTTGGTTCCGAACCGCCACGCGGCATTCGCGCGCAGCAGCGCCTCGTACTCTGCGAGGCTCAGCTGATATCGGCCCTCGATGTGCGCCGCGATATCGAGGCGCGCCAGCGCGTCGCGTGCGCCGTCGCCGACCACGCCGCTGAAGAACTCCGACGAGCAGCCCGACCCGTACGAGAACAGCCCGACGCGATACGGGCCGGAGGCCGGCGTATTGGTGATCGAGCTGCACAGCGCGATGTACAGCGATGCCGAATAGACATTGCCGATCCGGCGCGCATAGCTCAACGACGGCGCGACGCGGCGCTCGAAGTCGGCCGCGGTCTCCTGCGCCGACGCGCGCCCGACCTGCTGCATCAGCTTGCGGTGCGCTCCCCGCACCATGCCGGCGAACGGCGTGTGAAACGCGAGGGCGTGGAAGCTGGTTCGCAGGTCGACGTCCTCGACGCGCGCGCGGTAGTGCGCGAAGCTCTGCTCGAGACACTCGAGGTAGGCGAGCAGCGACAGATCCGGGTCACCGGTCTCGATGTCGACGTCGGGCCGGCACGTGTCCATGACCTGGTAGCTGCACAGGCCCGAGGCGCCGAGGTCGAGCGCGAGGATCCGCGGGTCGGGCCCGACCAGCATCGCGACGGCGCCCACCCCCTGGGACGCTTCCGCGTAGCCCTGCTCCTCGGCATAGCGCGCCGTGTCGGTCGCCACGACGAGCGCTCTGGCCTGGCCGCCCTGGGCGACCACGTAGTGAGCCGCCATCTGGAGCGCCGCCGTGCCCGCGTAGCAGGCCTGCTTGACCTCGAACAGCCGGCACGTCCGGG